>NZ_QAIU01000026.1:0-16408 GCF_003061205.1 Pseudomonas sp. HMWF006 | reverse complement strand
GTATTCCGCCGCCGACACGCTGGTGATCAGCACGCAGGTCGATGGTGTGGTGTTTGTCGTTCGCGCCGAAGACACCCGCTGGGAAGTCGCCCAGGCCGCCGTGCAACGCCTGACTCAGGCCGGGGCAAAAGTGGTCGGCAGCGTGTTCAACCGACGCAAGTACTACATGCCCAAATGGCTTTACAAAAACCTGTAAGCGAACGCGAAGGATGACGCCATGAACGCCAAGATACTTGTTCTGCTGATGCTGCCGCTTGCAGGCTGCTCAAGCACCTCCGAAACCCAGAACATGCCGGTGAATATCCTCACCGCGACGCCGGCCAACGCCCAGGCCACTGACATGCCGAAAGTCGAGCAGACCCTGCGCCCGCAGGATGTGCTGGACGTGATCTTCCACATCAGCACCAGCGGCTCGGATGCCTACCGCGTGCAGTCGGGTGATCAGATCGGCCTGAACTTCACCGCGGCCAGCCAGCTCAACGGCAACCAACTGGTGCTGCCCGACGGCACCATCAACCTGCCGGGGGCCAACACCTCGGTGAAAATCGCCGGGCTGACCAGCGATGAGGCCCGTGAAGAAATTCAGCGTGCCTATCAGCGCAAACAGTTGTTTCAGCCCAACCGCAATCAATTGACCGTGCAAATCATCAGCCCGTTGACCAACGAGCAGAACCTGAAAAGCGCGCTGAACCACCCGGCCACCGGCATGAGCCGTGAGATCACCGTGGGCACCGACGGCTACGCGAGCTTCCCGGAAATCGGCGCCGTGCCGCTGCAAGGCATGACCGTCAATCAACTGGAAACCTTCCTCAACCAGAAGTACGCGCAATTGCCCGGACGGATGAGCGTCGATGTGCTGCTCAAATCCACCGCCGGCAATGAAATCTACGTGCTCGGCGAAGTCGGCCAGCCGGGGTCCTACCCGATCCGCCGTCCGGTGTCGGTGCTTGAGGCGCTGACCCTGGCCCGGGGCACCAACGTCAAGGCCCGTCTGGATTCGGTGGTGATCATGCGCCGCAACGGCAACCAGGTGCAGGCCGTGCACTACGACGTGGAAAAAGCCCTGTCGGGCGACGCGTCGCAGATCGCCTACCTGCAACCGGACGACATGCTGTTCGTACCGAAAACCAAACTGGCGAGTGCCGGCGATCTCGCCCGGCAACTGGCAGACGTGGTGTTGTTCCAAGGCGTCGGGTTCAGCTTCGGCTACCGCGTCGACAACAAAAGCAGCAGCAGTAACTGACTCTCAGGTGAACGATCATGAATCCAAAGGAAAACTACCTGCATGAGTTCTTCAGGATCTTCTTCGCCAACAAGCAACTGGTGAAACGGGTCTTCCTGATCTTTGCAGTCATCGCGTTGTTACTGCCGCTGGTGCTCAAACAGAGCTTCGATATCACCGCCCAGGTGATCGTGCAGTCGAAAAAACTCTCCCAGGGTGACGCCACCACGTCACTCACCGTGGATAACGCCACCTTCATTCCGCCGTCACTGGCGGACATGGAAACCGAGAGCAACATTCTGCGGTCACCGGCGCTGATTCGTCAGACCATCAGCGAACTGCGCGACAAGGGCGAATACACGCCACCGGTCGGCATGTTCGCCAGACTGGTCGTGGAACCGTTCAAACGCTATGTCACCTCGCCGCTGCGCCAGTACCTGATCAATCCGCTGCGCAACATGCTCGGCCTGGAAACCGATCCGGTGCGTGACACCGCGCTCGACGCGTTGACCCAGCAAGCCATCGACAGCCTGAAAATCGAGACCCTGCCCGGCTCCAATGTAATCTCGATCGTCTACAGCTTCCCGGATCCGCATCAGGGCACGACGTTTGTCAGCGCCCTGCTGCAGAACTATCTGGTCAGCCGTCAGGCCCTGCAGTCGATCGACTTGCCGCAGTCTTTCTACGAGTCGAAGAAGCATCTCTATCAAGTGCGCCTCGATGGTCTGGAAGGTAACCGCCAGGCCTTGCTGGAAAGCGTCGGCTCGTCGGATCCGAAGGAAGAAATCACCTTCCGCCTGAACGCGATCAACACCGAGGAGCAAGCGTTGAACCTGTATCAGGATCGTCTGTTGCAGAGCCAGCGCTGGCTTGAATACCTGAAAACCGCGCTGGCCGCCGCGAGCAATAACAAGCTCAACGACTACACGTTTCCCTACACCTTCACCACTACGGTGGACAACGTGGCGTTCGAGGATCGCGAGATCAAGCAAATGGGTGAGCAACTGACCACCCAGGTCAGCCGCTACATGAACGATCTGGCAGTGTTCCAGCCCGGCAGCGAACCCATGCTGTTGACCCGCGAGCAAATCGCCCGCACCCGTCAGCAATTTCTCAAAGTGGTGAGCAACCGCATTCAGGAACGCACCAACGACCTGGCTGTGGTGCAACAGGTGATCAATCAGAAAACCGCACGCATTGCCGAGTTCAAGAACCGCATCCACACCTTGCAGCAGACCCAAAGCAAGTTGCGGCAGATGGACACGGAAATCGACGCGCTGCACACGGCGTTCTCGACCTACGCGCAACGCTTCGCCGAAAGCAGTACCGCCGGCTCGCTCAACGATGACCTGTCGAACGCCAAGGTGCTCAGCCCGCCGTTCGAACCGACGGAGCCGGCATTTCCGAAACCGTTCCTGATCATTCCATTCGGCCTGCTCACCGGTTTGCTGCTGGCGATTGCCCTGGTCTACGTGCGTGAGTTCTTCGATCATCGCTTCAAACATCCGGCGCAAATCAGCCACGAGCTGGGCCTGCCAGTGTTGCTGGTGATCAACGACGAGAACGCACTGCCGAGCAATCCGCACAAGAACTGGACGGTGCCTAGCTTCGTGCACTGGGTGCGCAATTGAACACCGCGTCCGCCCCGAACCCCGCGCTGCCGATCATTCATTTGCTCAGCAGCGGCGGTTTCTATGGCGCCGAGCGGATGTTGCTGGATCATTGCCTGGCGACGCCGGGACAGCATCAGGTGCTGTTTCTCGACGCGCCAGCGGAACTGATCGCGCGCTTCCGTGAGGCCGGGGTGGACTGTCGCGGGTGTGCCGGCCTGGGCGAATTGCTCAAGCACTTGCGGCAGCGGCGCAGCGAACAGCCGCTGATCAACACGCACAATTTCAAGGGCCTGCTATTCGGCTGGGTCGGGGCGACGCTGTTGCGCCTGCCGCTGGTGATTACCCAGCACGGCTTCACCCCGCGCAGTCGCAAGCAGAAGTTCTACACCTGGCTGAGCCTGCAACTGTGCCGCACCGCGTCGGTGGATCGGGTGGTCTGCGTGGCGGAAAGCATCGCCGCGCTGCACCGTCAGGCCAGTGTCCGGGCGGAGAAGTTGCAGGTGATTCCCAACGGTTTGCCCGCCGCCGCGGCGCTGGTTCCGGACGGCGACCGGCAGCGTTGGCTGAGCGGTTACGTCGGACGTTTGAGCAGTGAAAAAGGCCCGGATCTGTTTCTCGATGTGCTGATCCCGCTGTGTCACCAGCATCCGCAACTGGATGCGGTGATGCTCGGCGATGGCCCGGAACGCGAGGCGTTGCAGGCACGGATCGACAACGCCGGTCTGCAGCAACGGATACGTCTGCCGGGGTATCAGACCCACATGCAACCGTGGTGGCGACAGCTCGATGCGCTGGTGATCAGCTCGCGCACCGAGGGCACGCCGATGATTTTGCTGGAGGCGATGCAGGCTGGCGTGCCGGTGGTGGCGTTCGCGGTGGGCGGGATTCCCGATGTGCTCGAGCATCGGCATAACGGCCTGCTCGCCTCCCCCGTCGACACAGCGGCCCTCGCCCGTCAGCTCGACACCCTGCTGAGCGAGCCGAAACTGGCGCGCCAGTTGCGCGACAACGCAAAACGCACGCAACAGGATCGCTACGACCTCAAGGCCCTGGCCGAACGCTGGTCGCAGCTGTACATCCGCACGGCACGGGAGGCACGCGCATGATTTTCCCGCTCTCGATCGTCACTCTGCTTGGCCTGGTGTGCATCGGTTTGCTCGCCAGCCCTTATCCGTTTCTGGCACCCGGCGCCGTCATTGGTCTGGTGGGTTTTTCGGTGTTGTACCGCAAGCCGACCTGGGGCCTGCTGGGGATTGCCGCGCTGGTGCCGTTCGAAGGGTTCTTCAAGGACAGCGCGTTCTCCGGGAGCAAACTGCTCGGCGCCTCGCTGGCGGTGATCCTGATGCTGCAACTGGCCCTGCATCAGATTCCCGGTGAGCGCCTGCGCAGCAACCTGTGGCGTTTTTTGCTGTGGTTTCTGGTCCTGTATTTCCTCAGCCTGCTCAATACCGATGACCTGGGCATGTCGCTGGGGCACCTGCGCGAGTTGAGCGTCGGGCTGATCCTGTTTGTCATCACCTTGCTGATTGGTCGCGAACTGAACCTCGACCTGTTTGCCAGACTGGTAACCCTGAGCGTCAGCGCCACCTGCGCCATGGCGATGTTCTCGGCCAAATTTCAGGACCAGGGTCGTGCGGCCGGGCTGCTTGAAGACCCCAACGCCTTCGCCCTGCTGATCGCCTTCGCCATTCCGATGGCGCTGCTGTTGGTGATTCGCGGCCCCAACCTGCTGCACCGGTTGTTCTGGGGCGCCTGCTGCCTGTTGCTGCTCGGCGGCATGACCAAGACCGAGTCGCGCTCCGGGTTGGTGGTGGTGGCGCTGAGTCTGTTGATCGGCTGCTGGCACTACCGCGCCCAACTGACCCGGATCCGCCCACGGCACCTGGGTTTCGCCATGCTCGGCGCAGCCATTGTGATTCCGCTGGCGATCTACGCGATGCCCGCCGGCTACATCGCACGCATTCAATCCCTGAGCGTGCTCAGCGCCGGGGCCAAGGGCCACGACGACGAATCCCTCGGCCGTCGCGCCTCGTACATCGTGGTCGGCAGCCAGATGATCCGCGAAAACCCGCTGCTCGGCTCCGGCCCCGGCACTTTCCCGCTGCACTATGCAACCACCGGTTACGCCAAGGCGTTTTCCGCCAACCGCAAGATCGGCGACCTCTATCGCCGTGCCCACAACACCTACCTGGAAATCTTCAGTGAACTGGGGATTCCCGCCGGGCTGCTGTTCGTCGGCATGCTTGGCCTGGGCCTGTACAACCTGATCCGCGCACGCGCCGCGTGGCTGCTGCGCCGTGACGGGCAACAGGCAGACCTGATGACCCACCTGGGCGTGAGCTTTCTGTCGCTGACCCTGTTCCTGATGTTCCTCAGCGCGCCGAACCAGAAATACGTGTGGATCATGCTCGCGCTGACCAGCGTGCTGCGCCTGAAAGCCGAACAAGCCCCCCTGACCGAGGCCCGCACATGAGCCGGATCAGCATCATTATTCCGATGTACAACGAGGCCCGGCACATCGGCCGCACGCTGCTGGCTGCACAAAAAGCCGCGCATGCGGCCAATGTGGAGTGTGAGTTGATTGTGGTCGACAACGGTTCGAGCGACGACGGCCCGCACATCGCCCGCCAGTTCGGCGCGCAGGTGCTGGTGCTGCCGGGCCTGCTGATCGGCGCCCTGCGCAATCGCGGCGTGCTGCTGGCGAGCGGCGAGTGGCTCGCGTTCATCGACGCCGATGTCGAGATGCCCGAAGACTGGCTCAAGCCATTGTTCGAGCTGCAAGCCGAGGGACAGGCCGACGTATTCGGTCTCGACCTGCACACCCCCGCCGCCGCGCCGTGGTACGCCACCGCCTGGCAACGGCGCACACTGCGCCCGTCGACTCAGGCGTCGCACCCGGTGGAGTGGCTGCCCAGTTCCAACCTGCTGATGCGCCGCAGCTGTTTCGACAAGGTTGGCGGGTTCAACGAACACCTGCGCACCGGCGAAGACAAGGAGTTCACCCTGCGCCTGCACAAACAAGGTGCGCGGCTGCTGTCGCTGAACAGCAGCGTGGCCCTGCACTGGGGCTACGAGATGAACTGGCGTGAGTGGATGGGCAAGGAAATGTGGCGTCAGGGCAGCCATCTGCAACTGCTGCGCACCCATGGTTTCAGCCTGCGCCTGCTGCGTTTTCCGCTGCTGTCGCTGGCGGTGTGGATTCTGGATTTCCTCGCGATCTCGGCTTTGCTCGACGGCTTTCCGCATCACGCGGCAGTCATGGTGCTGTTGACCCTGTTACCCGGACTGGTCCTGAGCATTCGTCAGAGTGCACGCCATCACGACCTCGGACTGACCCTGCAACTGTGGGGCCTGCACTGGGTGCGCCTGCACCTCGCCGGGGCGGCGTTCATTCTCAATCTGTGTCATTGGAACGCCAGGAGGCCTGCCCGTGGCTGAATTCATTTTCTGGCTGTGCCTGTTGCTGCCGGTGTATGCCTACGTGGGTTACCCGTTGCTGCTGACACTTCTGTCGCCGCTGTTTCCGGCATGGCGTCACGCCCCGGCACCGCCGCTGAACGTGAGCATCGTGATCGCGGCACACAACGAGGCGCGGCATATCGAGCACAAGCTGCGCACGTTGCTGGCGCAGGATTATCAACCGGCCAGCTTGCAGATCATTCTCGCCAGCGACGGCTCCAGCGACGACACTGTGGCCTGCGCGCGCAAGGTGGTTGATGCGCGCATCAGCGTGCTCGACCTGCCGCGTCAGGGCAAAGCGGCAACGCTGAACGCCGGAGTGGCCCTGACCACCGGCGACATTCTGGTGTTCACCGATGCCGACAACCAATGGTCGCGGGAAACCCTCGGCCACTTGCTCGCGCCGTTGAGCGATCCCGCTGTCGGTGCCTGCGCCGGGCACATGGTGATCCCGGTGACCGGCGGCGGCCTCAGCGTCGGCGACAGCCTGTATCGGCACTACGAGGGCTGGTTGCGCCGGATGGAGAACCGCACCGGCTGCATGGTCTCCGCCGACGGTGCTCTGCTCGCCCTGCGCCGCGAGCTGTTCCAGAACGTACCGGCGGAGGTCAACGACGATTTTTTCATCAGTACCTGCGCACCGGTCGCTTTCAAACGCATTGTGTACGTCCCCGAGGCGCAAGTGATCGACCACGGCGTCGACGAAGCGGACAAACAGTTCCGCCGTCGTCAACGCGTGACTGTCGGTGGCTTGCAAAGCCTGGCCCAGCGCAGTGAGCTGCTCAACCCCCTCAAACATGGCTTGTATTCGGTCGCACTGATCAGCCACAAACTGATCCGCCGCCTGGCGCCGATCCTCCTGCTGCCGTTGCTGCTGAGCAACTTCTGGCTGTGGGACGACCACGGTTTCTATCGCCTGGCCCTGATCGCCCAGCTGTTCGGCTATGGCGTGGCGATCGCCGGTTTACTCGACTCGCAACACCGCTTGCCGAAACCGTTTCGTCTGGCCGCGTTTCTGCTGGTCACGCTCGCCGGGATGAGCCTCGGCCTGTGGCAGTTCCTGCGCGGCCAGCGGTATGCCCAGTGGAATCCTGAACAGAACCGTTAAGAGGACCGAAGCCATGGCGATCAAACAACTGATAAAACGCACCAGTGGCTGGCTCTATCTCAACTCTTCCGTGGGCCGCAACCAGTTGCACGGTGCCGGGGTCATTCTGATGCTGCACCGGGTGCTGGCCAACGACCGCGCCGCCAACCTGCCGCACCGCAATGAACTGTGCGTCGGGCCCAAGGCCTTCGAGCACTTGCTGGTGTGGCTGCGTCGCCACTTCGACTGCGTGCCGCTGATGGAAATCCTCCAGCCCAACTCGCTGCGCACCGAGCGCCCGCGGGTGGCGCTGACGTTCGATGACGGCTGGCGCGACAACGCGGTCAACGCCTGGCCGCTGCTGCAGAAATATCAGATACCGGCGAGTATTTTCCTCTCCACCGATTTCATCGGCAGCCGTCAACGTTTCTGGTGGGAGGCCCTCGGCGAAACCCTGTGGGGCAGCCACGGCGAGAAGCCGCGAATGCATTTGATCGAATGCCTGCAAGCGTGCGGTCATCCGCTGCCGGTGCTGCTCGACGACATCGACGTCGACCGGCGCAGTCTGGCGCTGTTGCATTACCTGCAAGGGCTCAAGGGCCTGGAGCCGCGCGAACTGGAACGCCTGACCGATGAATGTCCGCAAGAGTCGCAGCCGCAAGCGCTGGACTGGCATCAGGTGCGGGCGCTGGAGGCGTCCGGGCTGGTGCGTTTCGGCCCGCACGGTGCCAGTCACGCGATCCTCACCGGTCTGGATGATGTGCGCCTGAGCGAGGAAATCAGCCGCAGCCGCGATGCCCTGAACAACGGCTGCAACCGGCCGTTGCCGGTGTATTGCTACCCCAACGGTGACAACGACCAACGCGTGCGCGAACAGCTTGCCCGCCACGATTATCCGTTTGCCCTGGGCACCGCCACCGGCATCTATCGCGGCGAAGGCGATCCGCTGAACCTGCCGCGTTTCGGCGTCAGTCAGCGCACTGCACGCAATCCGGAACTGCTGTCGTGGCGAATCTTTCGCGGGGCACGGCCATGAGTCGAGGCCACTACCTCAAACATCTGGCGCTGAGCATGGGCACCAAACTGGCGATGATCGCCCTGCGTTTGCTGCGCAACGTGCTGCTGGCGCGGATCCTCGGGCCAAGTGAGCGCGGGCTGTTTGCCCTGCTCAGCACCTTGCCGGACCTGATCAGTGCGGCCACCAGTGGCGGGCTGAACTCGGCGGTCGGCTATCAGGCCGCCAAGCAACGGCCGATGGGCCTGCTGCTCAGTCAGGTGTTGGTGTTCGGCTGTTTGCTGGCCGGGCTGTTGACCTTGCTGGTGGTGGCGCTGGTACGTGAATTCGGCAGTGAACTGGATGTCACCGTGCAACTCGGTCTGCTCGCCTGGCTGTTGCTGCTGGCGGTGCCGCTGACGGTATTGAAAAGCGGTCTGCTGACCTTGCACAACGCCTCGGGCGGGGTGGTGGCGTTCAACGCCTTGCGCCTGGTCGAGTCGCTGGCGCCGCTGCTGCTGTTTCTCGCCCTGTTCTGGATGTGGAAAAGTGCCGCCCTCGAAGCGGCGCTGATCAGTTGGCTGGCCGGCATCAGCCTGGTCGTGCTCGCCGGCTGGGTCTGGCTCAAACGTGCGCAACCGTTGCAGCTGCAGTGGGATCGCGCCAGCCAGAACGAACTGCTGCGCTACAGCGCCCGCAGCCATCCGGACCTGCTGTTCCAGCAAGTGATCCTGCGCTCGGATTATCTGTTTATCGGTGCTTTGCTCGGCAGTACCGCGCTGGGCCATTACGCAATGGCCAGCGCCGCCGCCGAACTGCTGCTGATCGTTCCGGAGGCGGTGACCACACCCTTGATGAAACGCCTGCTGCAACAGGACGAAGGCATGGACAAGGTCACGCCACTGGCCCTGCGCCTGACCGCCACGGTGATGCTCGGCGCTTGCCTGAGCATGGCGGTGATTGGCCAATGGCTGATCGTCACGCTGTTCGGGGTCGCTTACCAACCGGCGTACCCGGCGTTGCTCGCGTTGCTGCCGGGGCTGCTGGGCTTGTGCTACGCAAGCATTCTGCGCCTCGATCTGCTGGGCAAAAACCGCCCCGGCACGGTGTCGTTGTTGATGGGCCTGGGCGCCCTGCTCAATCTGGCGCTGAACCTGGTGCTGATTCCGGCCTACGGCATCGTCGGCGCGGCGGCGGCTTCGTCGATTGCCTATCTGGCCGTGACCGTGGCGATGCTGGTGTTGTACTGCCGCTTGAGCGGCGTGCCGTTCTGGCAAACGCTGATCATTCTGCCGCGCGACGTCACACCGATGTGGCTGATGCTGCAACGGCGGAAAACCGCATGAAAGGCCTGGCCCTGCTGCTCGGTCTCGGCCTGTCGCTGGACGCCTTTGCCGCGTCCATGCGTTGGGGCGAGATCCGTGACGGCAGTCTGTATCTGCAAGCGGATCGCCCGGATACGGTGACGGTGCGCTGGACGCCGGCGTGGCAAGCCGAGGCCAATGAAGAGCATTTGTATCTGCTCGATGGCCAGGGCAGGTTGCAGGGCGACCGGTTCATTCAGGCCCGTGAAACCCGTGGCAGCCAGAGCTGGCCGCTGCTGCCCGGCGCGGCCAGTTATCGACTGGAGATTCCCGGCTACAGTTTCCGCCATTATCGCGTTGAGCATGACGAGCGCACCGTCGCGCTGTTCGCTCCGGCCAAGGTGCATTTCAGTGCCGAAACGCAAAACGGCGATGAATTGTATTTCAAGGTCGCCGCCGGCGAACACGCCGTGCTGGCCGGCAAGTTTCATGGCGGCGTCAGCGTGTTGCAGGCGCAACGGGTCGGCGATGATCAAGCGCTGACACTCGCGCTGAAACCCTATCGCGCCTACTGGCAATTCGATCAGGTCGCACTGCCGGTCAGCGAGCGCGAGCAAGTCTGGCGCCTGCGCCTGCAAGGCAGCGGCAAGGCGGCGTTCTGGCTAGATGGCACGGCCAATCTGTTTGCGCAAAACCCGCAGCAACTCAAACCCTTGCGCGAAGACGCCGGCCAGATCCATCTGGTCGTGCATGACAAAGTCCTGGGGCGCACGCCGGATCTGGGCATCGCTCTGCCCTACGTGATGCCGCCAGCGGCCAGTCATGCCGCGCTCGATGCGCTGAAACCGACAGCGGCGAGTTACTACAGCTTTGTTGATGTGACGGCGAAGAATCCGCATTTCGAAGATGCGTTCCGTCAGGTGTATCAGGCGCGTTTCGGCATCAAGCAGGACATCACGCTGCTGGCCGGCAGCCAACGGCAGGCCGATCTGCGCGCCGATGTGCAAAGCAACGGCGGCCTCGCGGCATGGCTCGCCGGCACCCGTGCGCTGGGCGGTCAAGGCACGCACTACATCGGCTTTGCCGACGAGCCGAACCTCAACTACTCCAGCTATGCGCAATATCAAGCGATCTTCACCAGCATGGCCCGGCAGGTGCGCAGCGATCCGGCCAATGCCAGGGCCGGTGTGCGCATTGCCATGCCGGCGAGTTCGCGGCTGGTCAACGGGCCGTTCGCCGAGAACGCGGCAGACAAGCGCGGCATCGACTGGGCGCGGCGTCTGCTCAGTGAATCAGGCGATCAGGTGGATGCACTGGCGTGGCACGAATGGATGATCCGCGACCTGCTCGCCACTCGCGTCTACCGCGACAGCGTGCGGCGCGCCGCCGAACTGGTTGGCCTCGACAGCAAGGGGCAGCCGCGTAAAGCCTTGCTGCTCGACCAGACCAATCTGTCCAGCGGTTCCAGCCTCAGCCCCTACGATCAGGAAACCCACTACACCTCGCTGTGGTGGGCGTCGGTGGTGATCAACGCTTCGCAGGATGGCTTGCTGAGCATGCTCAACTGGTTCCAGGCCGCCGATGAGCCGCAATACCCCAAAGGCATGCTGCGCGTCTCGGACGATGAACGCCGCTTCGAGCTGAAACCGGTGGGGCTGGCCCAGCAGTTCATTGCGCAGCACTGGCTGCATCAGGTGCTGTGGCTGGAGAACGATGGATTTGAGGTGGATGTACTGGCGATGGCCGGCGACGAGCAGCGTGGTCTGCTCGGCGTGAATAAAGGCACACGCCTGCAGCGCATTGATCTGAGCGGGGCGAAATGCCCGTTGAACAATGGCGCCTTGCGCTACTTCGGCGCCGACAATCGCAGTCGCGACGCGCCGTTTGCCTGCCAGGACGGACGCGTGCGTTTCGAGCTTCCGGGGCAGACCCTCTTCTCCCTTAGCTGGAGCGCGTCATGAACCGTCCGTTGATGTTCAGCTGCGCAGGCCTGTGGCCGCGCGATGCCTCGTCATCCGGAGTGAACACCATGAACATGCTCAACAAACTGACTGAACACCTGCGGCAGAAAGGACTTACTGCCACCGTCAAGAAAGCGTGGAAACACTACATTTTTTCCCATCAGGAACTGCTGTGGATGGAACGCGATCTGGTCAGCCCGGTGCCGCCGCACAGCCTCAAACCCTACCCACCGCTGCGGGTGGTGAAGATCACGGCGGACAACGCCAGCGCCTTTGCGCGCTATTTCGGCGACCGCGTCGGCACCATGGCCGAGCTGGCCAACGAAGGTCACACCGGGCATATGCACCTCGACGATCAGGGCGACGCGGTAGCGTTTATCTGGGGCAGCGCGCGGGACTATTTCGACCGGCACTATTACGGCTGCATGTTCCCGGTGAAACCCGGCGAATTCTTCGAGTTCGGCGGTGAACTGACCCGCGCCTACTGGGGCACCGAGCTGTCGGTAGATCTGCAACTGGAGTTGTGGAAAGCCATGGCCGCACAAGGTTGCGACAAGGTTGTCGACGTCTGCGAATTCCACAACATCCCGGCGCTCAAGCTGCACTTGCGTATGGGCTACACCGAGCAAAACCGCATCATGAATGTGTACACCCTGTTCGGTCGCTGGCACTTCTACCGCGAAACCCGCTACAGCGGCTCGCGTCTGGATGCGCTGCGCAAACCGTCCCGTCCACCCGTAACAGCCACGGCGGCCTGAGCCTATGGTGACGCGATTCGAATGGCGCACCTCGCTGTGCGCCGCCGACTTCCCGGCAATAGCGTATGAAGCGCTGTGCCTGCGGGTGACGGATCACACGCCGTTCAACCACCTCGGTTGGTTGTGCGCGGCCGAGCAGGCCCTTGGCGAGGGTGAGCGTTTGCACATTCTGCTGGGGTGGGAAGCGGACGAATTGCGTCTGTGCCTGCCATTGGTGGCGAGTCGCGAGCGTTTCGCCGGCGTGCCGTTCCGGGTCGTGCATCACTTGGGGTATCCACTGGCCGATCGCTTGGCGCTGTTGTCTTTGCTCGGCTGTGAGGACATGCGCAAAGCGTTGCTATTGATTCGCCAACGGGTGCCGCACGCGTTGCTGCAACTCAATGAATTGTCCGAACCTGCGGGTGAGGAAAGCGCGCTGACCGAATGGATGGCGCGCAGCTCGACCGCTGAACGGCGCCTGAGTTGTCGGGTGCCGGTGCATCTGATCAGCGCGGCCGATCATCAGGAAGTGTCTGGCGACCCGCGCTACAAACTGCGTCGGGCACGCAAGCGGATTGCCGCGTGCGGTGCCGAGGTGCGGCGCATCGTGCCCGATGCGATGAGCATGGGCCCACTGCTGCAGGTCATCAGCGACGTCGAAGCGGTGAGCTGGAAAGGTGACGAAGGCGTGGGGATTTTCGCCAGCGAACGCAGTCGGCAACTGATCGAGCGCGCCTTCACCGCCCTCGCCGGCCAGGGCCTGGTGCGGGTGGTGACACTGGAGTTGAACGGCCGCTGCATCAGCTACCGGCTCGGCCTGCTCGAACAGGGTCGGCTCTACGATTACAACCTCGCCTTCCTGCCGCAATACGCCGACCTGGGCAGCGGCCGGGTGTTGCTGGAGGAATGGATTCGCTGGGGGCTGGACGACAACTGGCGCTGGATCGACGCCTCGCGGGTCAGCCTGGAAAACTCCAGCCATCAACTGCACGAACGCATGACCGGGCAACTGGAGCATTGGCGCTGGAGTTTCTACTCATGGCGCCCGAGTGGTCTGGTGCTCGGCCTCGGCCTGCGCCTGTGGCATCGACTCAAACCGACGCTGCAACAGTGGCGCGCCAAACGCGCAGATAAACCTGCACCTGTCGTCAAACCTGTCGCAATCACCACGGAGGGCGAACATGCCTCGCCAAGTCATAGTCAACGCTGACGATTTCGGCCTCAGCCCGAACGAAAACGCGGTGATCTTCGCCGCGTTTCAGTCAGGGCTCATCAGTTCTGCCACGGCGATGGCCAACATGCCGGCGTTCGAAGCGGCGTGTGCCATGGCGCGGCATGCGACGCTGCAAGGGCGGGTCGGGCTGCACTTCAACCTGACTTATGGACGACCGCTGAGCCAGGCGATTCTGACACGCCGCACCTTCTGCGATGACTTCGGCGTGTTCGACCTCAGCCTGCCGCGCCACAGTTTCTGGCTGGGCCGCGAGGATCGCGAGGCAGTGCGTGAAGAATTGCAGGCGCAGTGGCAGCGCTGTATCGAGCACGGTGTAAGGCCAAGCCATATCGACTCGCACCAGCACGTGCACAACATCTGGCCGATCGGCGAGATCGTCGCACGGTTTGCCGCGCATCAAGGTGTACCGATTCGGCTGGCGCGCAACCTGGGACAGAACCTCAATCTGCCCAAGCGTGTATTCAAGGGATTGCTCAATTGGCGTTTGCAGAGTCTGGCCGGTGTCACCGCCGATTACGTGTGCACGCCGATCGACCTGCGCAACGACAACGCGCCGACCGACGGCGTGCTGGAAATCGTCGCGCATCCGACGCAACTCGGCGCCGACTTTGGCGATGCCTATCTCCACCCCGACGAGTCTTTGAGCCGTGTTCTAGAGCAGCGGCTGATGGGCGTTCCGCGGGTTTCCTATACCGATCTGAACAAGGATTTTCTACGCGGGGCGACGGCACTCGATTGAGCTACACAAGTTGAAATACTTTCCAAAGTAGCCCTTTGAAATTAACTGGCCAGCGTGATCTATACCCACAACAGCACCATCCACCACACCCGGGCTGCGGCCACGGAGGGCATCATGAGCGTGATCGAAAAACTACAAGAACGCATCCGACAAAAGGGCCTCGGCCGCACGTTCGGCACGTTGTGGAAACGCTACGTGTTCTTCCATTGGGAACTGTTGTGGATGGAGCGTGACCTGGTCAGCCCAGTACCGCCACACAAGCTGCGGCCTTACGACGGACTGCGCAGAGTCGAAATCACGCCGGAGAACGCCATCGCCTTCGCCAAGCATTTTGGGGACCGCGTGGGCACCATGGCGGAGCTCGCCGCCGAGGGGCACACCGGGCACATGTACCTCGATGCTGACGGCCACGCCGTCGCTTTTATTTGGGGCAGCATTCGCGACTATCACGACCGTCACTATTACGGCTGCACCTTCCCGGTGAAGCCGGGTGAATTCTTCGAGTTTGGCGGTGAAATGACCCGCGCCTATTTCGGCAGCAGCCTGTCGGTGGACGTGCAAGTGGCGCTGTGGCAAGCCATGGCGGCGCAGGGTTGCGACAAGGTGGTGGACGTGTGCGAGACGCACAATATTCCGGCGCTGAAGCTGCATATCCGCATGGGATACCACGAGCAGGGGCGGGTCACGCACGTTTACGGCCTGTTCGGCCGCTGGAGGTTTTTCCGTGAAACGCGGTATGAGGGATCACGGCTGGAACCGCTGCGCAAACCGGGACGGCCGGTGGTGAGCTCGGCGGCGCAGGCTTGATTCAATCCGAGGATTTGTGGCGTCTTTAGGCCGCCATCGCTGGCAAGCCAGCTCCCACAGAGTTTTGAGTTGTACCGGTTATTTATGTACGACACAAAATCCTGTGGGAGCTGGCTTGCCAGCGATGAGGCCAGTGGCAACGACGATGAATTTCAAATCCTGGTGGCGACCAAGGTAAAACACATCGGCATCTGCGCCTCTTGATTCAAATACCGGTCATACACCTCTTCCCGGTTCGAATGGGCGTACTCCCTGAAGTGCGCAATATTCAGCCCTGCCGCAATGGCAGCGCTGAAGATGGCGCCAAGGTTATGCACAAACCAATACGACTTCGCCGCCGGCTGCTCAACCTTGCCGACATAGACAATCGGCTCTTCCTGCACAAACGGCTCGGCACGAAAGTACGAGCTGGCGAGGCGGTACGGATCTTCAGCGTCGGGATCAACCATTTCCAGGAACGGATGGGTTTCGTAGATCACCAGTTTGCCACCCGGCTTCAGCGTTGAAGCGACATGGCGGAAAAACTCGCCGATGTCCGGCATCCAGTTGAGAACGCCGATGGTGATCAGCGCCACGTCGAAACGATTGTGCAGGGACGCTGGCAGATGATGGATATCGCTTTCGATGAACTCGGCATTGTGCGGTGAACGCTTGTTCAGCTCACGCGCCTGTTCGAGAAACGCAGCCGATTGATCGACACCGACCACGCTTCTGGCACCGAGGGCAAACAGGGAGAGACTCTCGCGGCCATTGTTGCAGCCCAGTTGAATCACATCCTTGGCGTCGACCTCCAATAACCCGCTCAGGGTCTCATCGAGGCAGGAGAAATGCGCCTGCGCGACGTCGCTCAGCAACGCCTGCCAGTCAGGCGAATCCTGATGGTGACGGGCGGAATCGTTCCACGCCTGTCGATTGCTCTCGATGGCGGTTTTATTATTGGGCACTTCCATGGCGCACTCCGGACGAGGCTCGTGATTGAGCGGATCCGAGTCTAGATCAGCCCGGCAATTGTGGTTGTTGCAAACTTGTAAGCCAATTCCTGTAGGCGCTGCCGAACGCGGCCCGAGCCTGCGGCAGCTCCTACATTGGTTTCGTATGGGGCAGCTATAGTTAATAGCCTTGGGGAAAACCGCACTCGCAGGTGCCGCCATGCTAATGCTCGAACGGCTGTTGTTGACCGGCTGTCTGCTCGCTGCCACTCAGGCGCAAGCGCTGGACAGCAATTTCAATTATTACGGGCCGAACCAGCCC
>NZ_QAIU01000252.1:9995-11280 GCF_003061205.1 Pseudomonas sp. HMWF006 | reverse complement strand
GCGCCGCCGAAGCGCTGGTCGCCCGCGACGGTTCCGGCATCAAGAGCCCGTAGGATCTGGTCGGCAAGAAAATCGCCGTGCCGTTCGTGTCCACCGGTCACTACAGCCTGCTCGCGGCGCTCAAGCACTGGAACATCGACCCGTCGAAAGTCACCGTACTCAACCTAGCGCCACCAGCGATCATTGCTGCGTGGAAACGCGGTGACATTGACGCCACTTACGTTTGGGACCCGGCACTCGGCGTCGCCAAGGAAAACGGCAAGGTGCTGATCACCTCCGGCGAACTGGCCAAGTTTGGCGCGCCGACCTTCGATGCGTGGATCGTGCGCAAAGACTTCGCCGAGAAGCATCCGGAAATCGTCAGCGCATTCGCCAAGGTTACCCTCGACGCCTACGCCGACTACCGCAAGGATCCGCAAGCCTGGCTCGCCAACCAGAGCAATGTCGACAAACTGGTGAAGCTCTCCGGCGCCAAGGCCAGCGACATTCCGCTGCTGCTGCAAGGCAACGTCTACCCGCTGGCGGCGGATCAGGTGATCACCCTCGGCGCGCCGACCACCAAGGCCATCACCGACACCGCCGCGTTCCTCAAGGAGCAAGGCAAGGTTGAAGCCGTGCTGCCGGACTACGCGCCGTACGTCAGCGCCAAATACATCACCAACTGATCGGGAGTTAACTGCAATGGCCTTGCTACAGCTGGAGCGCATCAGCGCACAGTATCCCGGCAGCCCGGACCCGGTGCTGGCGGACATTTCCCTGACCCTCGGGCCTCAGCAGTTGCTGGTCGCCCTCGGCCCGTCCGGCAGTGGCAAGACTTCGCTGTTGAACCTGATTGCCGGTTTCGTCGAGCCCAGCGCCGGGCGCATTACCCTCGACGGCGTGCCGGTCAAAGGCCCGAGCGCCGAACGCGGCGTGGTGTTCCAGGACGACGCCCTGCTGCCTTGGCAGGACGTGCTGGCCAACGTCGCTTTTGGTCTGGAACTGGCCGGCGTCGCCAGGGACAAACGCGAAAAGATTGCCCGTGAAATGCTGACGCTGGTCGATCTCACAGGGTTTGATAGCCGCCGTATCTGGCAACTCTCCGGCGGGCAGAAACAGCGCGTCGGCCTGGCCCGCGCCCTCGCCGCTGACCCGCGTGTATTGCTGATGGATGAACCCTTCGGTGCCCTCGACGCCTTCACCCGCGAACAGATGCAGGAGCTGTTGCTGCAAGTCTGGCAGCGCACCGCCAAACCGGTATTCCTGATTACCCACGACATCGAAGAAGCGGTGTTCCTCGCCACTG
>NZ_QAIU01000252.1:0-9985 GCF_003061205.1 Pseudomonas sp. HMWF006 | reverse complement strand
GATTCTGCTGGCGCCGAATCCGGGGCAGATCGTCGAACGTCTGCACCTGGATTTCGGCCAGCGTTACGCCGCCGGTGAGTCCGCCCGAGCGATCAAATCCGACCCGCGTTTTATCGAAACCCGCGAGCACGTGCTGAGCAAAGTGTTCTCGCAACGCAGCGCCGTTCAGCGGCAGGAGCGCGCATGAGCAGTTACGACGTTTCCGCTGCGGCGGTGAAATCCCCTTCGGTGGCGATTCCCGTGCGGCGCAGCTTCAGCACGCGCTGGATCAGCCTGCTGACCTTGTTCGCCTTGCTGGTGCTCTGGTGGGCGGTGACCGCCAGCGGTTTGATCGAACCGCTGTTCCTCCCACCACCGTCCGCCGTGCTGCAAAAAGGCTGGCTACTGGCGACCACCGGCTACATGGATTCAACCCTGTGGCAGCACTTGGGCGCGAGCCTGAGCCGCATTGGCCTGGGCCTCGGTTTTGCGATTCTGACCGCAGTGCCGGTGGGCATTGCCATCGGCGCCAACCGTATCGCCCGTGGCGTGCTCGATCCGCTGATCGAGTTCTACCGACCGATTCCGCCACTGGCTTATCTGCCGCTGATCGTGATCTGGTGCGGCATTGGCGAGTTGTCGAAAGTGCTGCTGATCTACCTGGCGATTTTCGCCCCGATTGCCATCGCGACTGCGACCGGCGTGCGCACTGTCGACCCGGCGAAACTGCGTGCCGCACAGTCGCTCGGCGCCACTCGCGCACAACTGATTCGCCACGTGATTTTGCCCAGCGCCCTGCCGGACATTCTTACCGGTGTGCGCATCGGTCTGGGCATCGGCTGGTCGACACTGGTCGCCGCCGAATTGATCGCCGCCACCAGTGGGTTGGGCTTCATGGTGCAGTCTGCTGCGCAATTCCTGGTCACCGATGTGGTGGTGCTGGGGATTCTGGTGATCGCCCTGATCGCGTTCGCCATGGAACTGAGCCTGCGCGCCCTGCAACGTAAACTGGTGCCGTGGCACGGCCAGGCGCACTGAAAGTCGCCCCTTTAAATCCTTGCAGGAGTGAGCCTGCTCGCGATTGCGGAGTGTCAGGCAACGGCTGTTGTGAATGACAAACCGCTATCGCGAGCAGGCTGGCTCCTACAAAAAGCTCTATCCCCGAATTCGAAGAGTAAGACCATGAGCAGCCTGACCATCACCCCCTTAAGCTCGGCCCTCGGCGCACAGATCAGCGGCGTCGATGTCAGCCAGCCGTTGAACCTGGAACAGCGCGACGCCATCGAGCAGGCGCTGCTCCAGTATCAAGTGCTGTTCTTCCGCAACCAGCCGATCGAGCCGCAGCAGCAGGCACGCTTTGCCGCGTACTTCGGTGATCTGCACATTCATCCGATCTACCCGAACGTGCCGGAGCAGCCGGAAGTGCTGATCCTCGACACCGCCGTCACCGACGTGCGCGACAACGCGATCTGGCACACCGACGTAACCTTCCTGCCGACCCCGGCGATGGGCGCGGTACTCAGCGCCAAGCTGTTGCCGGCGTTTGGCGGCGACACCTTGTGGGCCAGCGGAATTGCCGCGTACGAAGCACTCTCGGCGCCGATGAAAAGCCTGCTAGAAGGGCTGACCGCCACTCACGACTTCACCCGTTCGTTTCCGCTGGAGCGCTACGGCAACACGCCGCAAGCGCTGGCGCAGTGGGAAGAGGCGCGGCGCAAGAACCCGCCGCTGTCGCACCCGGTGATCCGCACCCACCCGGTGAGTGGACGCCGTTCGTTGTTCGTCAACGAAGGCTTCACCTCGAAGATCAACGAGCTGTCGGAAACCGAGAGCGAGGCGATTCTGAAGTTCCTGTTCGCGCACGCGACGCGGCCGGAATTCACCATTCGCTGGCGTTGGCAGAAGGACGACATTGCGTTCTGGGACAACCGCGTGACGCAGCATTACGCGGTAGACGATTACCGCCCGGCGCGGCGGGTGATGCAGCGGGCGACGGTGTTGGGGGATGTGCCGTTTTTTCGCTGAGCCGTTTTAACAGCCAAAAGCCCCTCACCCTCACCCTCTCCCGGAGGGAGAGGGTCAGGGTGAGGGGCTTTAGAGGTACGCCGACCTGATATTGCTTTTCTGAATCCATAGTCGAAGCAGTTTTTCAGGTCGATGTATGGCTACAGACACCTCGGTCGGCGCCCTCTCCCTCTGTGAGAGCGCTGATGTGAGGGTGACTCACTCCGCCGTCGAAGGCTTCTCCCAAAGATTGATCCCGCCCTCCTGGGCAAACCGGTCAATCTCCGCCAGCTCTTCAGCACTGAAGCTCAGGTTCTTCAACGCCCCGACGTTCTCGATGATCTGCTCTGGCCGGCTCGCACCGATCAGCGCCGAGGTCACCCGTGGATCACGCAGGGTCCAGGCCAGCGCCAGTTGCGCCAGGCTCTGGCCGCGACGCTTGGCAATCTCGTTCAGTGCGCGCACGTGCGCGATGTTCGCCTCGGACAAGTGCGAGGCCTGCAGCGAACCACCGCCCGGACGATTGACCCGCGCATCCGCCGGCACGCCGTTGAGGTATTTGTCGGTGAGCAGACCTTGCGCCAACGGAGTGAAAGCGATGACCCCGGTGCCGAGTTCGTCGGTGGTGTCGAGCAGATCCTTTTCGACCCAGCGATTAAGCAGGTTGTACGCCGGCTGATGAATCAGCAGCGGTACTTTCCACTCTTTGAGCAGCGCGGCGATCTCGCGGGTTTTCACCCCCGAGTACGACGAGATGCCGATGTACAACGCCTTGCCCTGCTGCACGGCAGTGGCGAGGGCGCTGGCGGTTTCTTCCAGCGGGGTGTCCGGGTCGAAACGGTGCGAATAGAAGATATCCACATAATCCAGGCCCAGGCGCTGCAGGCTTTGATCGAGGCTGGCCAGCACGTATTTGCGCGAACCGCCGCCCTGACCATATGGCCCTGGCCACATGTCCCAACCGGCCTTGCTGGAGATGATCAGCTCGTCGCGGTACTGCTTGAAATCTTCACGCAGCAGGCGCCCGAAATTGATCTCGGCGCTGCCATACGGCGGGCCGTAGTTGTTGGCGAGGTCGAAGTGGTTGATCCCCAGGTCGAACGCGGTGCGCAGCAAGGCGCGCTGGGTGTCGATCGGCGTGCTGTCGCCAAAGTTGTGCCACAGGCCCAGCGACAACGCCGGCAGCACCAGACCGCTGCGGCCGACGCGGCGGTAAGGGATGGAGTCATAGCGGTTTTCGGCAGCGGTGTAAGTCATCGAATCCTCTCTTGTCTGTCTTGAATGGGTGTCGACTTCTTCGCGAGCAAGCTCGCTCCCACAGGTAAATGCATTCCAGATGTGGGAGCGAGTTTGCTCGCGAAGGGTGCTACACAAATCTATTGCCGGGTCGGGCAAGGCCCAGATTCTCGCGCAAGGTCCGGCCCTCATACTCGGTTCTGAACAGCCCACGCCGCTGCAGTTCCGGAACCACGCCATGGGCAACGTCTTCCAGCCCGCCCGGCAGGTGCGGCACCAGCACATTGAAGCCATCCGCCGCGCCCTGCTCGAACCATTCCTGCAAGCGGTCGGCAATCTGCGCCGGCGTGCCCACCAGGCTGTAATGCCCGCGCCCGCCAGCAATTTTGCGACCGAGTTCGGCGAGGCTCAGGTTCTCCCGACCTGCCAGTTCAGTGAGCAATTTCTGCCGGCTCTGCTGACCGCTTTCCGTCAGTGGCAATTCCGGCAGCGGACCGTCCAACGGGTACTTCGACAAATCGAAGTTGCCCAGCATACGCCCAAGCAAGGCGACGCCAACCTCCGGTTCGACCAATTGCTGAAACGTTTCACACTTTTCCTCCGCTTCGGCTTCCGTTTGCCCGACGACAACAAAGACCCCCGGCATGATTTTCAGCGAATCGGCACTGCGCCCGTACTTCGCCAAGCGGCCTTTGAGGTCGGCGTAAAACGCTTGCGCGCCGGCCAGCGAGGTCTGCGCGGTGAACACCACCTCAGCGGTCTGTGCCGCCAGTTCACGCCCGGTCTCGGAAGAGCCGGCCTGCACGATCACCGGTTGCCCCTGTGGCGAGCGCGCCACGTTCAGCGGGCCTTTGACCCGAAAGTGCTCGCCGACGTGCTCCAGCACATGCAGCTTCGCAGGGTCGTAATACTCACCGCTGGCCTTGTCGCGGTGAAAGGCGTCGTCCTCCCAACTGTCCCAAAGCCCGGTGACCACTTGATGAAACTCCCGCGCGCGGCTGTAGCGCTCGGCGTGGCCGATGTGTGCGTCACGCCCGAAGTTCAGCGCTTCGGCGGCGTTGTCCGAGGTCACCAGATTCCACCCCGCACGTCCGCCGGACAGGTGATCGAGCGAAGCGAATTTACGCGCCACGTGGTACGGCTCGTTGTAGCTGGTGGTCGCAGTGGCGATCAGGCCGATGTGTTCGGTCACCGCACTGAGGGCCGAGAGCAGTGTCAGCGGTTCAAAGTGATCGGAGCGGGCCATGCGACTGGCGATGTTTTGAGTCGGCGCGGCAACGCTGTCGGCAACGAACAATGTGTCGAATCTGGCCGCCTCGGCAATCTGCGCCAGACGCTTGTAGTGAGCGAAATCCAGACCGGCATTGGCCGGCACCTGCGGGTGACGCCACGCGGCGACGTGGTGCCCGGTGGCCTGCTCGCCGGGCAACGCGCCGGCCTCAAGATCCCCGAAGACTGCGCTGTACTCGGCTTCGGTGATTACCCGTTCGCCGAGATGCTGTTGCCGAGCCTGAGCACGATCAAACCGCCGGCACTGGAAATCGGCGTGCTGGCGGCAACGCGGGTTCTGGAAAGCCTTGGGGTGTTGCCGAGTGATGATGTGCAGCGCCTGAATTTATTGCAGTGCAAGGTGATCGAGCGCGAGAGCACCTGATGAAGTTGGCGGGGGCTGGATTGGCTATGCTCTAAAGGGCACCGAGGTGGCCCTGTCGCGAGCAGGCTCACTCCTACAAGGAATGCGGTTGGCCACAGGATTTGTGCGCAGCGCGTTCACTGCAGGAGTGAGCCTGCTCGCGATAGAGGTCCATCAGGCGATATCCATCTACCAGGCAGAACCCGCCATGCACACCGCCATCATCATTTTCTTCGGCCTGGTCCTGCTCGCCCTGATGCTCTACATCGGCGAGCGTGTTGGCTTCAGTCGGCAGACCATGGCCTACGGCTTCGCCGCGCTGTGGCTGGCGTTGACGGTGATCAATGGCGCAGTGGGGGTGGTGCATGCCGGGCAGTCGCCGGGGTCGGAAATAGCGATTGGCAGTGCGGTGTTCGGGGTGCCGATGGCGGCGATGGTGTTGTTCATGGTGCTGAGCGCCGGGTCGTAAAACGTCCCGGCGCTCGGTTCACGATCAACGCACCAGATGCAGGAACTGCATGTGGCGTTCGTATTGGTCGAGGATGTCGTTGATGATCTGCTCCTTGGTGTAACCCACCAGATCATAGTCCTGACTGCCCTCGCTCAGGTGCACTTCAGCGCGGTAGTAGCGGCGGTTGTTGAGTTGCTTGGACCCCATGCCACCGCGCGCAAACGACGGCGTGAAATAGCCGCGCATCTGCACTTGATAGATGAACGGATGCAACTCGCCATGGCCGATTTCCAGGCTGACGTTGTCATGCGCCGGATCTGGCTGAGTGACCACGTTCAGGCCTTTTTCGACGAACACCGCCGTCACCTCCTCAATCGCCGGGCGCACCGTGGTGTCCATGAAGCGGTACACCTCGTCGCGTGACGGGAAGTGCACAGCCTGGCTCAGGCGCTGACGCCAGCCACCCTTGCCACGCCGCGAACCGGATACCGGCGCCAGCGAATGCAGTTGCGCGATCTGTTTCTGCGACTCCAGATAGAACGCCTTGTGCAGGCCCCACATCATCAGCAGCAGGATCAACGAGAACGGCAACGAGGTCAGCACCACCGCCGACTTCAGCGCATCAATGCTGCCGGAGAACAGCAGCGCACTGGTGATCAGCGCCGTCATCGCGCCCCAGAACACCCGCAGCCATTTCGGCCCGTCTTCATCGGGGTTACCACCCTTGGCCGACAGGGTCGAGAGCACCACAGTGCCGGAGTCGGCCGAGGTGACGAAGAACACAAAGCTGATGAACACCGTCACGGCGATGACGGTCTTGCTCCACGGGTAGGTTTCCAGCAGCAGGTACAGGGTCATCGACGGGTTGTCGATGGCCGACATGCCCAGCGCACTCATGCCGTGATTAAGCACCTGATCCAGCGCGCTGTTGCCGAAGATCGACATCCACGCCAGGGTGAAACCGAGCGGAATCAGCAGCACGCCGAAGACGAATTCACGGATGGTCCGGCCACGGGAAATCCGCGCAATGAACAGGCCCACGAACGGCGACCACGCGATCCACCAGGCCCAGTAGAACACGGTCCAGCCGCCGAGCCAGTCGCTTGGCTTGTCGTAGGCGTAGAGGTCGAAACTCTTCATCGGCAAGGCGCCGAGGTAATCGCCGAGGTTCTGGATCAGGGTGTTGAGCAGGTGCTGGGTAGGGCCGGCGAACAACACGAACAGCAGCAGCGCACAGGCCAGCAGCATGTTGATGTCGGACATGACCCGCACGCCTTTATCGACACCGGAAACGGCAACGATGATCGCCGCGCCCATCATCAGTGTGATCAGGCCGACCTGAATCCACTGGGTATGGGCGATGCCGAACAGGTAGTCCAGTCCGGAGTTGAGGTGCAGCACACCAAAACCCATGTCGGCACCCAGGCCGAACACCGTGGCGATGATGCCGAAGCCATCCACCGCATAGCCGATCGGGCCGTTGATGCGTTTGCCGATCAGCGGGTACAACGCCGAGCGCAGCGCCAGCGGCAGGTTATGCCGGTAGGCAAAATACGCGAGGGCCATGCCGACGAAGGCAAACACGCCCCAGCCATGCAGGCCCCAGTGCAGAAACAGAATCTGCATCGCCTGCCGCGCCGCTTCGGCGGTGCCGGCCTCGCCTTGTGGCGGTTGCAGCATGTGGGTCAGCGGTTCCGAGACGCAAAAGAAAAACAGCGTGATGCTGATCCCGGCAGCGAACAGCATGCCGGCCCAGGACAGGTAACTGAATTCGGGCTCGTCGTGGTCGGCACCGAGTTTGATCTTGCCGTAGCCGGATAACGCGGTGACCACCACGAAGACCAGATACAGCGTCATCGCGAGCATGTAATACCAGCCGACCGTATTGGCCGCCCAGTTTTGTGCCGCCAGCAACCAGGCTCCAGCCTGCTCCGGCATGGCAATGACAACGAGACCAAACAGCAGAATGACCGTCGCGGCGAAGTAGAACACCGGCGGATTCATGCGTACCAGACCGCTGGCGGGGGTGGACGATGCACTCATGAACGGTGCACCTCGAGGGGTTGAAACGTGGCTGAAATGATCGGACTCAGCAAAGGCAAGCCTCCTGTTGTGAGCGGGCAGCGAACCACCGGTTTAACTTGAATGAACGTTCAAGTTAAACATGGATAGGGCGCTAAGGACTAATCGCACGGCCAAGCGGTAGTTTTCCTACGCTAGCTCAAGGAGAGGTATGACGCTGGTTTGAGGGGATTCGTTCACTGGAGAATTGGCTGAATGCCATTATCCCGATTCGGTCTGAAAACCATTCGCGAGCAAGCTCGCTCCCACATTCGAATTGCATTCCATGGTGGGAGCGAGCTTGCTCGCGAAGAGCTCAGCAACCGCGAAGCAAATTCCAGAAGCCTACTTCTGCGTCCCGTCATCATGCTGCAGATTGGCCTGGGTCAGATTGCACCCCGCCGGCACACTGCGGGTCAGCCAGACGTTGCCGCCGATGGTCGAGCCCTTGCCAATGGTGATCCGCCCGAGAATCGTCGCCCCGGCGTAAATCACCACGTCGTCCTCGACAATCGGATGGCGTGGATGGCCCTTCTGCAACTGCCCGTCTTCATCTGCCGGGAAGCGCTTGGCGCCCAGGGTCACCGCCTGATAGATCCGCACGCGTTCGCCAATGATCGCGGTCTCGCCGATCACCACACCCGTGCCGTGGTCGATGAAGAAACTACGGCCAATCTGCGCGCCCGGGTGAATGTCGATACCCGTCGCTGAATGCGCGATTTCCGCGCTGATCCGCGCCAGCAGCGGCAGCCCGGCGCGATACAAATGGTGCGCCAGACGATGGTGGATCACCGCCAGAATTCCCGGATAGCACAGCAGCACTTCATCGACGCTGCGCGCCGCCGGGTCGCCGTGATAGGCCGCCAATACGTCGGTGTCGAGCAACGCGCGCAGGTCCGGCAAGGCCAGGGCGAAGTCCTGAATAATGCGGATCGCCTGCTGCTCCACGTCGCGGTCGTCCTGCGCGCTGTGCCGGGCGACGTAGCGCAACTCCAGCCGGGCTTGCGCCAACAGCGCATTCAGCGCCGTGTCGAGGGTGTGACCGACGTAGAAGTCTTCACTCTCCTCACGCAAATCCACCGGCCCCAGGCGCATCGGGAACAATGCGCCACACAGCGCCTCGAGAATCTCCGCCATCGCCGCGCGGGACGGCAACTCGCGACCACCCTGCTCGCCGGAGGCCCGGCCATTTTGTGCACGCCACTGATCCCGCGCACTGCGCAGTTGGCTGACGATGGTCTGCAGTTGCCAATGGCTGGAACGCTCGCTCACGGTAAAGACTCCTCACGGGCGGCCGGACGGTCTGGCCGCGTTAACGGCGACTACTTTACGGCAAGGCCACGATGACGAATTAAGAACCGATAGTGCTGGCCTAAGCACGTTTGGCTATAAGCGATTGACGGTTGCCCCGGTAAAACCGCGTGCCTATAGTCCTGTCATCTTCCTCCGCCAGTACGGAACCATGTCCACACAACCGATCAAACACCAGCTGGAACGCTTCAACCGCCTCGACCTGCTCGGTCAACCGACCCCACTGGAAAAACTCGAACGCCTGTCCGCCTGGCTCGGGCGTGACGTGTACATCAAGCGCGATGATTTGACGCCGCTGGCCATGGGCGGCAACAAGCTGCGCAAACTCGAATACCTCGCCGCCGATGCCCTCGCCCAAGGCGCCGACACGCTGATCACCGCGGGCGCCCTGCAATCGAACCACGTGCGCCAGACCGCGGCGCTGGCGGCGAAACTCGGCCTCGGTTGCGTGGCCCTGCTGGAAAATCCTCTGGGCACCGACGACGGCAACTACACCGGTAACGGCAATCGCCTGCTGCTGGATCTGTTCGACACCAAGGTCGAGCTGGTCGACAACCTCGACAACGCCGACGAACAACTGGCCGCCCTCGCGGTGCGCCTGCGCAGCAACGGCAAGAAACCATATCTGGTGCCAATCGGCGGCTCCAATGCCCTCGGTGCGCTGGGCTACGTGCGTGCCGGCCTGGAACTGGCCGAACAGATCAAGGACACCGGCCTCGATTTCGCCGCCGTGGTGCTGGCCTCGGGCAGCGCCGGAACTCATAGCGGGCTGGCGCTGGCATTGAGCGAAGCCTTGCCGCAACTGCCGGTAATCGGCGTGACCGTTTCGCGCAGCGAAGAAGATCAACGCCCGAAAGTGCAGGGGCTGGCCGAGCGCACGGCGGACCTGTTAGGCGTGAAATTGCCAGAGAACTTCAAGGTCGAGTTGTGGGACGAATACTTCGGCCCGCGTTATGGCGAGCCAAACGCCGGGACCTTGTCGGCGGTGAAGCTGCTGGCAAGCCAGGAAGGCCTGCTGCTCGACCCGGTATACACCGGCAAAGCCATGGCCGGTTTACTGGACGGCATCGGCCGCCAGCGTTTCAACGATGGCCCGATCATATTCCTGCACACCGGCGGCGCCCCGGCATTGTTTGCCTATAAGGATTTTCTGTAACGGAAAGATCAAAAGATCGCAGCCCCCAACAGCTCCGAAAGAAATAAGCCCCCCACAAGGACCGAACCACCCAATAGGCCGAGTGTCAGCTCGCCTGCTCTTGATCTTGATCTTGATCTTGATCTTCAGGCCCCTTCGGCAGGCTGAGTGGAGG
>NZ_QAIU01000251.1:0-17149 GCF_003061205.1 Pseudomonas sp. HMWF006 | reverse complement strand
AACCCCAATTGCGAAAGCAGTTGGGGTTTTGTTTTGCCCGCAGGAAAGTTTCAGGTCAGATCCAGCCGTCGCAAGAGCTGCCATTGGGAAAAATCGTTCTGAAGTGACCGGGTAGTTTTTGGTATGGTGCAGCTCGTTTTTTAACGGACTGATGTCATGCCCACGGATCGGCACTCATTTATGTAAAAGAGTCGCTGTAGAAATGCCTGAAGCCATCCCGATCAAGGACCACGAAAAAGAGACGCGTCTGGTCAACAAGCGGTTGATCGCCTGCGCCTTGTTCGTCTTCGCCATTAGCTGCGCCCTGGTGGTACGCCTTTACATCCTGCAAGTGGTGGAGTTCGACTACCACTCCACCATCTCAGAAAACAATCGTGTCCACGTCTTGCCCATCCCGCCGACACGCGGCCTGATCTACGACCGCAATGGTGTGCTGCTGGCCGACAACCGCCCCAGCTACAACCTGACGATCACCCGTGAACGCGCCACTGACGTCAATCGGGAGCTGGACGATGTCATCAATCTGCTGCACCTGCCTGCCGAAGATCGCACGGTGTTCGACAAGGCCATGAAGCAGTCCCGCCATCCCTTCACGCCAGTAACACTGTTCTATGAGCTGACGGAAGAGCAGATCGCTGTGCTGGCGGTCAACGAATTCCGCCTGCCAGGACTCGACGTTGAACCGCAGTTCGTCCGCCATTATCCGCTCGGCGCCCATTTCGCCCATTCGATCGGTTACGTCGGCCGGATCAACGAAAAAGAATCCAAGGCCCTCGATTCGGTTGAATACCGCGGCACCCAGTCCATCGGTAAAACCGGTATTGAACGCTTCTATGAAGCTCAGCTGCACGGTCACGTTGGCTACGAAGAAGTGGAAACCAACGCCCAGGGGCGTGTGCTGCGGGTGCTCAAACACACTGATCCTGTGCCCGGCAAAAACATCGTTCTGAGCCTCGACGTCAAACTGCAGGAAGCCGCCGAAGCTGCTCTGGGCGATCGTCGTGGCTCCGTCGTCGCGCTCGACCCGTCCACGGGCGAAGTGCTCGCCATGGTCAGCAACCCGAGTTTCGACCCTAATCTGTTTGTCACGGGCATCAGTTCCAAGGAGTACTCGGCGCTGCGTGATTCCATCGACCGGCCGCTGTTCAACCGCGTATTGCGCGGCTTGTACGCGCCGGGCTCAACAATCAAGCCAGAGGTGGCAATCGCCGGTCTCGATGCGGGTGTGGTGACCCCACAGACCCGCGTCTTCGACCCGGGTTACTATCAGCTCCCGGATTTCGATCACAAGTACCGTAACTGGAACCACAGCGGCGATGGCTGGGTAGACATGGACGCCGCGATCATGCGCTCCAACGACACCTACTTCTACGATCTGGCGCACAAGCTCGGCATTGATCGCCTGCACGATTACATGGCCATGTTCGGCCTCGGTGAGAAAGTCTCGCTGGACATGTTCGAAGAGTCGCCAGGCCTGATGCCATCCCAAGCCTGGAAGCGCGCCACTCGACGCCAGGCCTGGTTCCCGGGTGAAACCGTGATCCTTGGCATCGGCCAGGGCTATATGCAGGTCACGCCGCTGCAACTGGCCCAGGCCACTGCGCTGATCGCCAACAAGGGCGTATGGAACCGGCCGCACCTGGCCAAGACCGTCGATGGTGTCGCACCGGTCGACGAGCATCCCATGCCGAACATCCTGCTCAAGGATCCGCGCGACTGGGAACAGGTCAACCACGGTATGCAAATGGTGATGCACGACGCCCGCGGCATCGCCCGTGCGGCCGCTGCAGGGGCGCAATACCGCATTGCCGGCAAGAGTGGTACTGCGCAGGTGGTGGCGATCAAACAGGGCGAGCGCTACAACCGCGAGAAGACCCTCGAACGCCATCGCGACAACGCCTTGTTCGTCGGCTTCGCCCCGGCCGAGCATCCGAAGATCGCGATCTCGGTCATGATCGAAAACGGTGAGGCCGGTGGTCGGGTTGCCGGCCCTGTCGTGCGGCAGATCATGGACGCCTGGCTACTTGATCAGGACGGCCATCTCAAGCCGCAGTACGCGGCGCCAACCAAGGCGCCGGGTGATCCGCATGTTTGACCGACAGCGGCTGCGCGGGGCAATCAGACTTTTTCGTCGATTCTTTTGGCATTGATAGCGGCCTCGCGTGCGGCGACGATGGCGGCATCCGACGCCGGTGTCCCCAGTTCGCCTTTACGCCACAACTGATGAGAGAACAGGCCGTCGATGGCTTCAGCGCTCGGCGCTTTGCCCTTGGGTATAAACAGGGCCGCCAGATCAATGGTGTTGGCGAAGTTTTCTTTGGTCAGGTTGTATTTGCCCAAGAGGCTGCCTCCCCACCCGGCATCGGCCGCGACCAGTTCGATGGAGGTGTCGCGGTAGCTGTTCGCCGCGGTTTTGAGTGCGCCAGAGGCATTGAGCAGGGCGTTCAATTGCTCCATGTCTGAGGCGCTCAGCTCACTGTTGGAATTCAATGCCTTGAGGCTGCCATCGGTTTCAACGGTAAAACCGAATTTCTTGTTGGCCAGATCCGGAAAAGTGTTACTCAACGCCGACTTGAAGTCCTCGAACGCCAGCTTCAGCGATTCGTGGGTATTTCTATGCTGTTCGGCGATTTTCGGGAAGTCTGCAGCCTGGGGGCGGCCAAGCCAGACGTCGATCGCTTCGAGGGTCGGGCTGACAGTCTGGGCGTCATCACTGGGATGATAAACCGCCGCCGGATTGAGGTTGACTGCCGTCTTCTGGAGGTCTTCGCTGAGCGACTTTATGTTCAGCGGTTGTGCGGATTTGGTCAGTTCAGCGGCTGAAGGCTGAATAAGAGCAGAGTTTAAAGAGATCGCCATGTCGTCATTCCCTGATCGTTGGTTGTAAGTCATTTATCGGCGATCTGAGGCTGTGCTTAAGTCATGCGCTGGCAGTAGGCGTTTCAGGATGTGTCAGGGATCTATGCTGGTCGCTGTCGTCGCTGCAACGTGGTGGTCTTCACTCAATACTGGATTGAAAACCGCCACCAGCTAATCCACTACAACCTCAGGCCCCTGGTACCGGGCAACTCATATCCCCTTCCTCACACTTCAAATACTGCTTCAGCGCCTCGACCCGGACCTTGGTCACCGCCGTCAGGCAATTGCTGTAAACCCAGGGATAAACACTTCCGCCCGTTACACCCGACGATGAAAACTTGCACTCGGCATCGCGAAATCCGATCCACGCCCGCTGCGCGCTGACCAACAACTTCTTGCCCTCCGGGTTGTCCTTCAAGCGCCCGGTGATCTGCTGATACAGCGCATTCAATTCTTTGTCCGCTGCCTTGAAGTCCTGTCCGGCACACTGATTCATCGTCGCCTGATCGCTGGCATTGGCGCAGTCGACGGCGGCGTGGGCTAGGGGGGTGAACACCAGGGGCGACAGGGCCAGGAAAAAACGTGGGGACATAGGCGGGGCTCACTGTAGATGACGGGAATAACCGGCATTGTAGCGATCAGACTCAACTCCCGCTGTAACCGCGCAGGCGCATGCAGTCATTGGTCAGGTCGATCTGTTTCTCCGCCACCACAATTCCGTCACCCACTCCGGCGCCGACCGCCGCTTCCATGCTCTTGTCCGACGGCGTGCTGTTGTAACTGGCAGTCGCCGACTTGGCCTGATACTGGCACTCGGCTTTGTCGTGCTCCACTGTCGCCTGGGACGCGCCAGGCTTGCTCCAGTGGTCTACGGAACTGACGCAGGCTGACAGCGTCAGCAGTGATGCCCAGAGGGCGGCATAGTGCGGAGACTGCATGTTCTGCTCCAATGTCTGCCGGAATAACAGCTGAGTTTAGACGCAACGGTCAAAGGTCGAGCCCGGGCCGTTGACCGTTTGATACAACTTCAGGTTGGACATGTGGTCATACGAGCCTAGTGTTCAGAACAGGAGGTGACGTATGAAACCAGTACCCAATAGTTTCGAACGCAAAATCACTCTCAAGGCGCCACGGTCCCATGTCTGGCGTGCATTGGTCGATGCCGAGGCGTTTGGCCAGTGGTTTGGAGTGGCGCTGGAGGGCAGGCGGTTCATTGCCGGCGAATGGACGCAAGGGCAAGTCACGTATCCGGGTTATGAACATGTGTTGTGGAATGTGCTGATCGAGCGGGTCGAACCGCAGCAGTTGTTCTCGTTCCGCTGGCATCCGTATGCCGTGAATCCGAAGATCGACTATTCCCAGGAGCCGACCACACTGGTCAAGTTCGAACTGGAAGACTTCGAGAACGGCACGCTGCTCAAGGTGTCAGAGTCCGGCTTCGCGCACATTCCCGATGTCCGCCAGAAAGAGGCCTATTACATGGACAGCCGTGGCTGGGAGGAGCAGTTGAGCCGGCTCGAACAGTTTCTTGCCGAGAGCGCCCGGGCACGTGAGCGTGACGGCGGCTGAGGTTTTCCAGCCCTGGTTGAAACGCTGGGTACTGGTGGTTTTTCGAAAATGACCAGCAGGCCCAAACGTCGTGGCCGCTGAAAGTCGCGCAGATAACAGCTGCCATGCTCGACAACTGACAGGGCTAAGGGTTTTCGGAAGGGGGTCTATAGCGAATGTCTTACACGCACTGGTAGCTTTTACGACTATTGCCGATTGGATCCAGAGCGTAATCTACACCCATCAACTGGACACAGGGAGTGTTTCAGGATCATGGATGATCGACCATTTGCAAGGATCGCTGCCGACAGGGAGTCGATAATGGTCTTGGGAAAAACCCGCTTCGGCGGGTTTTTTTTCGTCCATGGAAAAGTAAACCCCCTGTAAGAGTTGCCGAAGGCTGCGATCTTTTGATCTTGATCTTAAAACCAAATCTAAAGATCGCAGCCTTCGGCCGTTTCTACAGAGGGCGCGCGTTATGAGGCGATCAGTTGGCGCAGGACGTAATGCAGGATCCCGCCCGATTTAAAGTATTCAACCTCGTTCAAGGTATCGATCCGGCACAACACCTCGATCTTCTCCTGACGCCCGTCTTCACGGGTGATCACCAGCGGCAAATTCATCCGCGGTGTCAGCTCGACGCCGGTCAGGCCCTGAATCTCGAAGGTTTCCTTGCCAGTGAGATTGAGGCTCTTGCGGTTCTGATCGAGCTTGAACTGCAGCGGTAACACGCCCATGCCCACCAGGTTGGAACGATGGATGCGCTCGAAGCTTTCGGCGATTACCGCTTTGACGCCCAGCAGATTAGTGCCTTTGGCCGCCCAGTCGCGGCTGGAGCCGGTGCCGTATTCCTGACCGGCAATCACTACCAGTGGCGTGCCGTCGGCCTGATAACGCATGGCGGCGTCATAGATCGCCATCTTCTCGCCACTCGGGATGTACAGGGTGTTGCCACCTTCTTCGCCGCCGAGCATTTCGTTGCGGATGCGGATGTTGGCGAAGGTGCCGCGCATCATCACTTCATGGTTGCCACGGCGTGAACCGTAGGAGTTGAAGTCCCGTGGTTCCACACCTTTTTCGCGCAGATAACGCCCGGCCGGACTGTCAGCCTTGATGTTACCGGCAGGGGAGATGTGGTCGGTGGTCACTGAATCGCCGAGCAATGCCAGCACCTTCGCCGCTTTGACATCGCTGATCTCCGGCAACGGCCCGCCAATATCGTCGAAAAATGGCGGATGCTGGATGTACGTCGAATCGTCCTGCCAGACATAGGTCGCCGCTTGCGGTACTTCGATTGCTTGCCACTGTTCATCACCGGCAAACACTTCGGCGTATTCCTTGTGGAACATTGCGGTGTTGACCTGATTTACCGCAGCGGCGATTTCCTGGCTGCTCGGCCAGATGTCACGCAGGTACACCGGATTGCCTTGCTGATCGTTGCCCAGTGGCTCGCTGCTGATGTCGGTGCGCACGCTGCCGGCCAGGGCGTAAGCGACCACCAGCGGCGGCGACGCCAGCCAGTTGGTCTTGACCAGCGGATGCACTCGGCCTTCGAAGTTGCGGTTGCCGGACAGCACCGACGCCACGGTGAGATCGGCTTTCTGGATAGCTTTCTCGATCGGCTCCGGCAGCGGTCCGGAGTTGCCGATGCACGTGGTGCAGCCGTAGCCGACCAGCGAGAACCCGAGTTGATCGAGGTATTGCGTCAGCCCGGCGGCCTTGTAGTAGTCGGTGACCACTTTCGAGCCGGGCGCCAGCGAACTCTTCACCCACGGCTTGCGCGTCAGGCCCTTCTCTACGGCTTTTTTCGCCAGCAGACCGGCCGCCATCATCACGCTCGGGTTGGAGGTGTTGGTGCAGGAGGTGATCGCGGCGATCACTACCGCGCCGTTCTTCAGGCGATAGGTGTGGCCTTCGTATTCGTACTCGGTTTCGCCGACCAGATCGGCGTTGCCCACGGCCACGCCACCACCACCTTCGCTTTCCAGGCGACCTTCTTCCTTGCTGGTGGGTTTGAATTGCAGGTCCATGAAATCACTGAAGGCTTGTGCGACATTCGGCAACGAGACCCGGTCCTGCGGGCGTTTCGGCCCGGCCAGACTGGCTTCGACGCTGCCCATGTCCAGCGCCAGGCTGTCAGTGAACACCGGTTCCTGACCAGGCAGGCGCCACAGGCCCTGGGCCTTGGTGTAGGCCTCGACCAGTTTCACCACTTCAGGCGGACGACCCGACAGGCGCAGGTATTCCAGGGTCACATCATCGACCGGGAAGAAGCCACAGGTGGCCCCGTATTCCGGGGCCATATTAGCGATGGTCGCGCGGTCGGCCAGCGGCAGGTCGGCGAGGCCGTCACCGTAGAACTCGACGAATTTGCCGACCACGCCTTTTTTGCGCAGCATCTGCGTGACGGTCAGCACCAGGTCGGTGGCGGTGATGCCTTCCTTGAGCTTGCCGGTGAGTTTGAAGCCGATGACTTCCGGAATCAGCATCGACACCGGCTGCCCGAGCATCGCCGCTTCCGCCTCGATGCCGCCGACGCCCCAGCCGAGCACGCCGAGGCCATTGATCATGGTGGTGTGGGAGTCGGTGCCGACCAGGGTGTCGGGGAATGCGTAGGTGCGCCCGTCCTCATCCTTGGTCCACACCGTGCGCCCGAGGTATTCGAGGTTGACCTGATGACAGATCCCGGTACCCGGCGGCACCACGCTGAAGTTGTCGAAGGCGCTTTGACCCCAGCGCAGGAACGCATAACGTTCGCCGTTACGCTGCATTTCGATGTCGACGTTCTGTTCAAACGCGCTGGCGCTGCCGAATTTGTCGACCATCACCGAGTGGTCGATCACCAGGTCCACCGGCGACAGCGGGTTGATCCGCTGCGGATCGCCGCCGGCCTTGGCCATCGCCGCACGCATCGCGGCGAGGTCGACTACGGCGGGTACGCCGGTAAAGTCTTGCATCAATACGCGGGCCGGGCGGTACTGGATCTCGCGGTCGGAGCGGCGCTCCTTGAGCCAGGCGGCAATCGCCTTGAGGTCGGCGCCGGTGACGGTTTTTTCATCTTCCCAGCGCAGCAGGTTTTCCAGCAGGACTTTCAGCGACATCGGCAACTGGTCGATATTGCCCAGGCTTTTCGCGGCATCCGGCAGACTGAAATAGTGGTAGGTCTTTTGGTCGATCTGCAGGGTTTTGAGGGTCTTCAGACTATCGAGGGACGGCATTACGATCACTCCTTTGAGTCCGCACGGCTACGGACGGAGGGGACGGGCAGAGCTATCAACGTAGCCCTGTTTTCAGTAGCTGGCTAATAACTGGACTCTATCAATAAGTCCAAGGTTCCGAACTCGGCTATCATGCGCCGGTTTTCGTGACAGGCTTTGCTTCATCGCAGGGCTTGAGCAGCGCGCAGGGGCCGAATGTCCGCCCTCTGCCCAGGAGTAAGAATGAACACCCTATTCATGCATTGCCGGCCAGGCTTCGAAGGCGAAGTCTGTTCGGAAATTTCCGACCTCGCCGCCCAGCTCAACGTGGCCGGTTACGCCAAGGCCAAAGCGGCCACTGCGTACGCCGAGTTCGTCTGCACCGAAGAAGACGGCGCCGAGCGCCTGATGCGCGGTCAGCGTTTTGCCGAGTTGATTTTCCCACGCCAGTGGGCGCGCGGACTTTTCATTGATCTGCCGGAAAACGACCGCATCAGCGTGATCCTCGCGCACATGGCCGATTTTCCGGTATTCGGCAGCCTGTGGCTGGAAGTCGTCGACACCAACGATGGCAAGGAGCTGTCGAATTTCTGCAAGAAATTCGAAGGTCCGCTGCGCAAGGCATTGACTGCTGCCGGCAAACTGGTGGAGGACGCCAGCAAGCCGCGTCTGTTGCTGACCTTCAAGAGTGGCCGCGAAGTGTTCCTCGGCATGGCTGATGCGGGTAACTCGGCGATGTGGCCAATGGGTATTCCACGCCTGAAGTTTCCCCGAGAAGCGCCCAGCCGTTCGACGTTGAAACTGGAAGAGGCCTGGCACCACTTCATTCCGCGGGATCAGTGGGAAGATCGCTTGCACAGTGACATGACCGGTGTGGATCTCGGCGCCGCGCCGGGTGGTTGGACCTGGCAACTGGTCAACCGCGGCATGCTGGTGACCGCCATTGATAACGGTCCGATGGCTGAAAGCCTGATGGACACTGGCCTGGTTCAGCACCTGATGGCCGATGGTTTCACCTTCAAGCCCAAGCAACCGGTGGACTGGATGGTCTGCGACATCGTCGAGAAGCCGGCGCGTAACGCGGCGATGCTCGAAGAGTGGATTGGCGAGGGCCATTGCCGCGAGGCGGTGGTCAATCTGAAGCTGCCGATGAAGCAGCGTTATGCCGAAGTGAAACGTTTGCTCGAGCGCATCGCCGATGGTTTCAAGGCCCGTGGGATCAAGGTCGATATCGGCTGCAAACAGCTGTATCACGACCGCGAAGAAGTGACGTGCCACCTGCGCCGTCACGACATCAAGAAAGCCAAATCCCGCTGAAATATGTAACTGGCCGTTATGGCGAGTGACTTGCTCCCGCAGGGCTGCGAAGCGGCCCTGAATTCAGCATCCATGTTAGTTCCGGCGCACCGGGCAAAAAGGTTTTACGACGGCTACGCCGCCGAGCGGGAGCAAGCTCCCTCGCCACACGCTCGGCAATGCGCGACAATGCCGGCCAGTTTCAGGAGTGAATCATGAGTGAAATGATCGATACCCCGGTCGACGGCACCCTCGACGCCACCGGCCTCAATTGCCCGGAGCCGGTGATGATGCTGCACCAGCACATTCGCGATCTGGTGCCCGGCGGCCTGCTCAAGGTGATCGCCACCGATCCCTCGACCAAGCGCGACATTCCCAAGTTCTGCGTGTTTCTCGACCACGAGCTGGTCGAGCAGCACGAAGAGTCCGGTACCTATCTGTACTGGATCCGCAAGAAACACGCCTGAAACCAAGGCAGCGCACAAACAACTGTGGGAGCCAGCTTGCTGGCGATGGCGGTGTGTCAGTCAACATTTCTGTTACTGGTATACCGCCATCGCCAGCAGGCTGGCTCCCACATTTTTTGTTCCGGTTTAAAGAGAAGGCTCAGCCCAGCGAACGACTGATCCGGATACGCTTGCGCGCACTGCGGGTCAGACGGATCGACAACATCAGTGCCGCACAGCTCAAACCGACGATCAAACCTTGCCACAAACCACTCGGGCCCCGTGGCGCGCCGAGCCAGTCGGTCAAACCGAGGGCGTAACCCACCGGCAAACCGATACCCCAGTAGGCGAACAAGGTCAGGATCATCGTCACCCGCGTGTCCTGATAACCGCGCAGGGCGCCGGCGGCAGTGACCTGAATCGCGTCGGAAAACTGGAACAGCGCCGAGTACACGATCAGCATCGCCGCGATATGAATCACGGTCGGATCAGCGGTGTAGATCGCCGCAATCGGCTCGCGCAACAACAGCATCATGCTCGCCGACAGACAGGCGTACGCCAGCGCGGTGCCCATGCCGACGCCGGCGGCGAAACGTGCTTCCCGGGGCTCTTCACGACCGAGTGCCTGGCCGACGCGGACGGTCACCGCCATGCCAAGGGAATACGGAATCATGAACACCAGTGAGCTGACGTTCAGCGCAATCTGATGCCCGGCCACCACAGTGGCGCCGAGGCTGCCGATCAACAGCGCGATCACGGCGAAGATGCTCGACTCGGCAAACACCGCGATGCCGATCGGCAGACCGACCGCCAGCAGACGCTTGATCACTGCCCATTGTGGCCAGTCGAAGCGGCTGAAGATCTCACTCGAACGATAGGCCGGGGCCCAGCGCTCGTAACCGGCCAGACCCAGCGCCATGACCCACATCACGATTGCCGTGGCCCAACCGCAGCCGACGCCGCCCATGGCCGGCACGCCGAAGTGGCCATAGATGAAGATGTAGTTCAGCGGAATGTTCAGTGCCAGACCGCACAGGCCCAGCACCATCGCCGGACGGGTGCGGCCGATGCCGTCACTGGTGCAGCGCAGCACGTGATAGATCGCAACCGCTGGCAGACCGCTGGCGATACCGTGCAGGTACTGCATGCACGGGCCGATCAATTCCGGATCGACTTTCATCAGGTGCAACACCGGCTCGGCGGCGACCAGCATCGACGTCGCGATCAGGCCGACCACCAGCGCCAGCCACAATGCCTGACGGACGATCGGGCCGATTTCGCTGTGGGTGCCGGCGCCGAACCGTTGGGCAACCTTGGGGGTGGTGGCCAGCAGGGTGCCAGTCATCAGCAGAAACACCGGGACCCAGATCGAGTTGCCCAGTGCCACCGCCGCCAGATCCCGTGGTCCGACGCGGCCGGCCATGACTGCATCGACGAAGCCCATGGCCGTGGTCGCCAGCTGCGCGATGATGATCGGCAGCGCCAGGGCGAGCAGGGTCTTGAACTCCAGGCGGATACGCGCGGGGCGGGTGAGGGAGACAGCGACAGGTTGGTCAGTTACGGAATTCACAGGCGAAGCGTCCAAAGGTGTTGATGCGCAAGGCGCCGCATTCTACGCCGCTGACACCTTGGTCAGGAAAAATCCTCTGTTGCGGATTTGTAATCAACAGACCCGTCAACTATGGCGAGGGCGCTTGCTCCCGCTGGGGACGAAGCGTCCCCGGGACTATCCAGTGCGGTAGCTCAGGGAAAACCCGAGGGCAGACTTTCCGTCCGCTGCACAGTCTGGCGCGAGCAAGCGCCCTCGCCACGATACAGTCTGCACTGGCCCAACGGTGGATCTGCACCTAAACTGCCGATCCGCCAAAGGAGCCCGCCATGCTGATTGTTGCCGACGAAAATATCCCGCTGCTCGATGCCTTTTTTGCCGGTTTCGGCGAGATCCGCCGGGTGCCAGGCCGTTCCATCGACCGTGCGACGGTCGAGCAGGCCGACGTGCTGCTGGTGCGCTCGGTGACCCAGGTCAACCGGGCGTTGCTGGAAGGCAGCCGGGTGCGCTTTGTGGGCACGTGCACCATCGGCACCGATCACCTGGACCTCGATTATTTCGCCGAAGCGGGGATCACCTGGTCCAGTGCGCCGGGTTGCAACGCTCGGGGGGTGGTCGATTACGTGCTCGGCACTCTGATGACGCTCGCCGAAATCGAAGGCGTCGATCTGACGCAACGCACCTATGGCGTGGTCGGTGCCGGCGAGTCGGTGGTCGGCTGATCAAAGTGCTCAAAGGTCTGGGCTGGAACGTGAAAGTCTGCGATCCACCACGGCAGGCGGCCGAGGGTGGCGATTACGTCAGCCTGGAGCAGATCCTTGAGCAGTGTGACGTGATCAGTCTGCATACCCCGTTGACCCGCAGCGGTGACGGCGCGACCTGGCACCTGCTCGATCAGGCGCGATTGCATCAGCTTAAACCCGGAGCCTGGCTGATCAATGCTGCGCGCGGTCCGGTGGTCGATAACGCTGCGTTGCGTAAAGTGCTGCTGGAGCGTGAAGACTTGCAAGCGGCGCTCGATGTCTGGGAGGGCGAACCCGAGGTCGATGTCGCGCTGGCCGAACTCTGCGTACTGGCCACGCCGCACATTGCCGGTTACAGCCTTGATGGCAAACAGCGCGGGACGGCGCAGATCTATCAGGCCTACTGCAATTTCATTGGCCAACCGGCGAGCATCCAGCTCAGTGACTTGCTGCCGGCGCCGTGGCTGTCGCAAGTCACCCTGCACGCCGACATCGATCCGGCCTGGGCGCTGGCGATGTTGTGCCGTGGCGTGTACGACCCGCGCCGGGATGATGCGGATTTCCGCCGCAGCCTTGTAGGCAATGTCGCTGAGCAGCGTGCGGCCTTTGATGTGTTGCGCAAGCAGTATCCGGTGCGACGCGAGATCGAGGGGCTGAAGGTGCGGATCGAGGGGGATTCGCCAGTGTTGCAGCGGATTGTGGCTGCGCTTGGGGCGGTGGCTGTCTAGCGATCAAATCGGCTCTATCGCTGGCAAGCCAGCTCCCACAGGTTCTCTGTGTTACTCAAGACTTGAACTAGCCACTGGACTTGTGGGCGCGGCCCTTCCCGCGATGGTCGCACCAGAATTGGCAATTTGCGGGCAGAAAAAACCCGGCCAGAAAGGGGCCGGGTCGGAAGACGCTGGCTATATCACTTTTGTTCGGCAGGCTTGACCAATCGCTTCTCCAGTTCGCGGCAGGCGTCCTGGATCATGTCTTCAGTGATCGGTACTTCACGCCCCTCCTTGTCAATGATGGAGCAACCAAGAGGTTGGCCGGGCTTGGTGCGGATCACTTGAATCTTGTCATCGCTGCTGTGTTGCAAGGACATGGCCTGTCTCCTCATCAGGTTGTGCGCGTAGATTAAAACCGCCACGTGACCAGGCTGTGACAACTCCCTGGGGACTGTCAAAAGCGGCATCTCCACTCAAACAGAAATGACCGCTCGTCTCAACCGGCACTTTAGACCGATAGCAACTATGGCCTAGTCTTTGGGGGCATATTTAACCTGACTCATTGTGATTTACAGAGTTCCACCCCATAGAAGGTTTAGGCTAGCCCCTTTCATCAACACGGATGTGTACCTGAATGACCCCGAAGCTTTCTTCCCGGCACCGTCGCGCCCTGCGCCTGACCAGCCGATTCCTGGCCCCCTACCGTTGGCAGGTCATCGGTGCGCTGCTGGCGTTGATCGTCACCGCCGCTGTCACGTTGTCGATGGGGCAGGGGATCAAATTGCTGGTCGATCGGGGCTTCATGACCCAGTCGCCGCACCAGTTGAACCAGAGCATCGGCATTTTCATGTTGATGGTACTGGGCCTGGCAGTCGGCACGTTCGCGCGGTTTTACTGGGTGTCGTGGATTGGCGAGCGCTGTGTGGCGGATATCCGGCGTGAAGTGTTCAACCACCTGGTCTATCTGCACCCCGGCTTTTATGAGAACAACCGCAGTTCGGAGATCCAGTCACGCCTGACTGCCGACACCACGCTGCTGCAGTCGGTGATCGGCTCCTCGCTGTCGATGTTCCTGCGTAACCTGCTGATGGTTATCGGCGGCGTCGTGTTGCTGTTCGTGACCAATGCAAAACTCACCAGCATCGTGGTGATTGCCTTGCCGTTCGTGGTCGCACCGATCCTGATTTTCGGCCGGCGTGTACGCAATCTCTCGCGGCTGAGCCAGGACCGCGTCGCCGATATCGGCAGCTACGTTTCCGAAACCCTCGGCCAGATCAAGACCGTACAGGCCTACAACCATCAGGTGCAGGATGAGCAGCGTTTCGCGACAACCGTCGAGGACGCGTTCGACACCGCGCGTAAACGCATCTTTCAGCGTTCATGGATGATCACCGTGGTGATCGTGCTGGTGCTGGGCGCGGTGGCGGTGATGTTGTGGGTGGGCGGCATGGACGTAATTGCCGGGCGTATCACCGGTGGCGAACTGGCGGCGTTCGTCTTCTACAGCCTGATCGTCGGCAGTGCGATCGGCACCTTGAGCGAAGTCATCGGTGAACTGCAACGTGCGGCGGGTGCTGCCGAGCGTATCGCTGAACTGTTAAGTTCGCAAAACATCATCCAGCCCCCGACCACGGGACTGGTGACCTTGCCGGAACGAGTCAAGGGCGAACTGCAATTGCAGGATGTGCGCTTTTCCTACCCGTCGCGTCCGGAAAGCTACGCCGTCAATGGCTTGAATCTGACTATTCGCGCTGGCGAGACTCTGGCGCTAGTCGGGCCGTCCGGCGCCGGCAAGTCCACGGTTTACGATTTGCTGTTGCGCTTCTACGACCCGATTGAAGGGCGGATCCTGATCGACGGCGTGCCGCTCACCAGTCTTGACCCATTGGACCTGCGCCGCAATTTCGCCCTGGTCTCGCAATCGCCTGCGCTGTTTTTCGGCAGCGTCGAAGACAACATCCGTTACGGTTGCCCGGGCGCGACGCTGGAACAGGTCCAGGAAGCGGCGAAAATCGCCCACGCCCATGATTTCATCGAAAAGATGCCGCAGGGTTATCAGACGCATCTGGGCGACGCTGGCCTCGGCCTCTCTGGCGGCCAGCGTCAGCGTCTGGCGATCGCTCGGGCGTTGCTGGTCGATGCGCCGATCCTGCTGCTGGACGAAGCCACCAGCGCCCTCGATGCGCAAAGCGAACACCTGATTCAGGAAGCGCTGCCAAGCCTGATGCACAACCGCACCACGCTGGTGATCGCGCATCGTCTGGCTACCGTGAAAAACGCTGACCGGATCGCGGTGATGGACCAGGGAAAACTGGTGGCAATCGGCACCCATCAGGAGCTGATCGTCAGTAATCCGCTGTACGCGCGGTTGGCCGCGTTGCAGTTCAACGACGGCCACGCGATCGCCGTGTAGACGTTGTCGCAGGCGGCGATCTTTGATCTTGCTGCAAAAAAATGCCCGCATCCAAGTGCGGGCATTTTTTTGCAGCAAAAGATCACCGCCTGCGGCAGCGTCTACAGATCATTGGTCATCGAAATACCGCTCATGCCAATCCACCAGCGGCTGCGGCGAGTTGAGCTTCTGGCCGTAGATCACCGAATAAGACAGCACGTTCTGCACATACTGGCGGGTTTCGTCGAACGGGATGCTTTCCACCCAGACGTCGAAGCTCAGGTGGTCGGCGCCGCGCAGCCATTGGCGAACGCGGCCCGGGCCTGCGTTGTAGGCGGCGGAGGCGAGGACGCGGTTGCCGTTGAACTGGCTGTGCACCTGGCTCAGGTAAGCGGCGCCGAGCTGGATGTTCTTGTCCGGGTCGAGCACTTGCTGCGGCGAGGCCAGCGGGATGCTGAACTTGCGCGCGGTTTCCTTGGCGGTGCCGGGCATCAGCTGCATCAGGCCGCTGGCGCCGACGCCGGAGCGGGCGTCGTCCATGAACGCGCTTTCCTGACGGGTGATGGCGAACACCCAACTGGAATGCAGGCCGCGCACCTTGGCTTCGCGCACGAGGGTGTCACGGTGCGCCATCGGGAAACGGATATCGAGGTCATCCCAGTATTGCGCCTGACTGATGGTGCGGATTGCCGGGAAGTACCATTTCAGGTCGTAGGCCAGTTTGGCCTGGGCGACCATTTCATCGCGGTTGAAATGGCGGCTGACGTGGTACCACTCGCGGCGACCGTCGACGATCTGCCCGCGGGCATGGAATTCCAGGGCGCGTCGCACGCCGGGGGTGTTACGCACTTTGTTGATGGTCGCCTGGCTCAGTACCAGCGGCTTGTTCATCACCGAGTACGGCAGTTGCGAGCGGTCGGCGGCCAGGAAGCCGTAGAAGTCGCGTTCCTTGGCCAGATTCTTGTACAGCGTCTGCGCTTCCGGGTTCCGTGGCTGCGCCAGTTCCAGACTGCGGGCCTGCCAATAGCGCCAGCGGTTGGTGGTGGCCAGATCCTGCGGCAGCCGGCGGGTCAACTGATAGGCGTCGTCCCAGCGGGCCAGACGCAGCAGCAGGCGCAGGCGCCATTCGGAAACGGTGTTGTCGCGCAGCTCCGGGTCGTACTTGGTCATCACGTCCAGCGCCCGGCTGTCGAAACGCCGAGCCAGCGTCAGGCCGATTTCCCGGGCGATCGCGACTTTCTCGTCACGGGAGAAGTGCATGCTGCTGGCGTAACCATCGAGCAGGGCCATGGCCTTGTCCGGATCCTGACGGGCGAGGCGACGCAGGCCGAGGCTGACCACGTCGGACATCGGCTCGTCGGCCGGGGTGAAGCGCGACGGCTGGTTGAGCAGTTCGGGCTTCTGTGCGACATCCACCAACAAGCGACCGCGTGGGGCGAGGGTGGTCAGGCCGTTGACCAGACTGTTGGCCAACGGATAGTTACGCGCCTGGGCGGCCAGTTTGGTGCGCTCCCAGCGTTTCTGTTCGGTCAGTTGGCCATCGGCGGCCCAGATCCCGAACAGCCCGTCACAGGCCGCCGGTTGCGATTTGCCGGTCAGCCACAGTTTGTCGGCGTTGGCGTAACCTTCGGCCTTGTGGCCGCTGCTGATCTGGTTCTGCGCGTTGAGGCAGTCCAGTTCGGTAAAGTTCAGTTTAGGGTCGTAATACCTGGTGAAGGTCGCCCAGTCGCCGCGGTCGGCCAGCCAGCGCAACCAGCGCAGTTTCATCCAGTTGGCCTGCGGCAGGTCGCCGTGCTCGGCGAGGAATTTCTCGATCTCGGCGTTGCTCGCGGTCTTCAGGCGCGCGGTCAACTCGTCGTAAGCCAGATACGGTTCCAGCGGATAATCGGCCAGGGCCTGGCTGTAACGGAAGTATGGGCCGGTATCGCCCTTGGCCAGGGCGCGCTTGGCTTCATCGTAATACTGGCGTTGGGTGGACAGGTCCACCGCCTGGGCGGATTGAGCGGCAGCGGCGGTAAGTAGCAAACAGGACAAGACACTGAAAAGGCGACTGCGCATGAGACATCCGGGCAGAGAAATCATGACAAGTACCGGCCGCGGCCAGCACTGAATTGTCTGTAGCTTAGCCTTTTGCCAGCAACGGGCGAAAGCTTTGCGACCCATGCAGCACAAGTTCGCAACAAATGTTGTGCAGAGTGCTTCGACAGACAAATTGCCGGCCTGTTGAAGCCCTAAGTCAGGTAGAATGCGCGCCCGGTTTTTGGAGAAGCTCATGACCCTGCTCAAATTCAGCGATGTGTCCCTTGCATTCGGCGCGATGCCGTTGTTGGACAAGGTGTCCTGGCAGATCGCCCGTGGTGAGCGGGTGTGCATCATCGGCCGCAACGGCACTGGCAAGTCCAGCAT
>NZ_QAIU01000250.1:0-16286 GCF_003061205.1 Pseudomonas sp. HMWF006 | reverse complement strand
GGTCTACCTGCCACCACGCTACCGTGGTCGCATCGTCCTGACCCGTGACCCCGATGGCGAAGAACGTTGCGTAGCCTGCAACCTGTGCGCCGTGGCGTGCCCGGTAGGTTGCATCTCGCTGCAGAAAGCTGAAACCGAAGACGGTCGCTGGTACCCGGACTTCTTCCGTATCAACTTCTCGCGCTGCATTTTCTGCGGTCTCTGCGAGGAAGCCTGTCCGACCACCGCAATCCAGCTGACCCCGGATTTCGAGATGGCCGAGTTCAAACGTCAGGACCTGGTGTACGAGAAAGAAGATCTGCTGATCTCCGGCCCCGGCAAAAACCCTGATTACAACTTCTATCGTGTTGCAGGTATGGCAATCGCTGGCAAGCCGAAAGGCTCTGCGCAGAACGAAGCCGAACCGATCAACGTGAAGAGCTTGCTGCCTTAAGGAAGAACGATGGAATTCGCTTTCTATTTCGCATCGGGTATCGCTGTTGTGTCCACGCTACGAGTGGTCACCAACACCAACCCTGTGCACGCCCTGCTCTACCTGATCATCTCGTTGATCGCCGTGGCCATGACTTTCTTCGCACTCGGCGCACCATTCGCCGGCGTGCTGGAAGTGATCGCCTACGCCGGCGCCATCATGGTGCTGTTCGTGTTCGTGGTGATGATGCTGAACCTGGGGCCCGCCTCGGTTCAGCAGGAACGCACCTGGCTCAAGCCCGGCATCTGGGCAGGACCGGTGATTCTCGCCGCCCTGCTGCTGGCCGAACTGCTGTATGTGCTGTTCGCTCACCAGAGCGGTCAGGCCATCGGCCACACCACCGTAGACGCGAAAGCCGTGGGCATCAGCCTGTTCGGTCCGTACCTGCTGGTGGTCGAACTCGCCTCGATGCTGCTGCTCGCCGCAGCCGTCACGGCGTTCCATTTGGGCCGTAACGAGGCGAAGGAGTAAGACATGCCTGCTATCCCTCTCGAGCATGGATTGGCCGTTGCCGGCATCCTGTTCTGCCTTGGTCTGGTCGGCCTGATGGTCCGCCGCAACATTTTGTTCGTGTTGATGAGTCTGGAAGTGATGATGAACGCCTCTGCACTGGCCTTCATCGTTGCGGGCGCCCGCTGGGCGCAACCGGATGGACAGATCATGTTCATCCTGGTGATCAGCCTGGCAGCCGCCGAAGCCAGTATTGGCCTGGCGATCCTGCTGCAACTGTATCGCCGCTTCCACACGCTCGATATCGACGCTGCCAGTGAGATGCGCGGATGAACCTAATCTTTCTGACTTTCGTATTCCCTCTGATCGGTTTCCTGCTGCTGTCGTTCTCCCGTGGACGCTGGTCGGAAAACCTCTCGGCGCTGATCGGCGTGGGTTCCATTGGCTTGTCGGCGATTGTCGCCGCCTACGTCATCTGGCAATTCAACGTCGCGCCTCCCGAAGGCGGTCACTACACGCTGGTGCTGTGGAAGTGGATGGCGGTCGAAGGCTTCAAGCCTGACTTCGCCCTCTACATCGACGGCCTGTCGATCACCATGCTCGGCGTGGTGGTGGGCGTAGGTTTCCTGATCCATCTGTTCGCGTCCTGGTACATGCGCGGCGAAGCGGGTTACTCGCGCTTCTTCTCGTACACCAACCTGTTTATCGCCAGCATGCTGTTCCTGGTGCTCGGCGATAACCTGTTGTTCCTGTACTTCGGCTGGGAAGGCGTGGGCCTGTGCTCGTACCTGTTGATCGGTTTCTACTACAGCAACCGCAACAACGGTAACGCCGCACTCAAGGCCTTCATCGTCACCCGGATCGGCGACGTGTTCATGGCCATCGGCCTGTTCATCCTGTTCCAGCAAGTGGGCACGCTGAACATCCAGGAACTGCTGGTGCTGGCACCGCAGAAATTCCAGGTCGGCGACTTCTGGATCACTCTGGCAACCCTGATGCTGCTGGGTGGTGCGGTCGGTAAATCGGCGCAACTGCCACTGCAAACCTGGCTCGCGGACGCAATGGCCGGCCCTACCCCGGTGTCGGCACTGATCCACGCCGCGACCATGGTGACCGCCGGTGTCTACCTGATCGCCCGTACCCACGGACTGTTCACCCTGGCGCCGGAAATCCTGCATCTGGTCGGCATCGTTGGTGGTGTGACCCTGGTTCTCGCAGGCTTCGCCGCACTGGTACAGACTGACATCAAACGTATCCTCGCCTACTCGACCATGAGCCAGATCGGCTACATGTTCCTGGCGCTGGGCGTTGGCGCCTGGGATGGCGCGATTTTCCACCTGATGACCCACGCCTTCTTCAAGGCCCTGCTGTTCCTTGCTTCCGGTGCGGTGATCGTTGCCTGCCACCACGAGCAGAACATCTTCAAGATGGGCGGTCTGTGGAAAAAACTGCCACTGGCCTACGCCAGCTTCATCGTCGGTGGTGCTGCGCTGGCCGCTCTGCCACTGGTCACCGCAGGCTTCTACTCCAAGGACGAAATCCTCTGGGAAGCGTTCGCCAGCGGCAACCACGGTCTGCTCTACGCAGGTCTGGTCGGCGCATTCATGACTTCGCTGTACACCTTCCGCCTGATCTTCATCACGTTCCACGGTGAAGCCAAGACTGAAGCCCACGCCGGTCACGGCATCTCGCACTGGCTGCCACTGTCGGTGCTGATCGTGCTGTCGACCTTCGTCGGCGCCATGATCGTGCCACCGCTGCACGGCGTACTGCCAGAAAGCGTTGGGCATGCTGGTGGCGAAGCCAAGCACAGTCTGGAAATCGCCTCGGGCGCCATTGCCCTGGCCGGTATCCTGCTGGCGGCCCTGCTGTTCCTCGGCAAGCGTCGCTTCGTGACGGCGATTGCCAACAGCGGCATCGGCCGTTTCCTTTCGGCCTGGTGGTTCGCTGCCTGGGGCTTCGACTGGATCTACGACAAACTGTTCGTCAAGCCTTACCTGGCGATCAGCCACGTACTGCGCAAAGACCCGCTCGACCAGACCATCGGTCTGATCCCGCGTATGGCCAAGGGTGGTCACACTGCCCTGAGCCGCACCGAGACCGGTCAACTGCGTTGGTACGCTGCTTCGATGGCTGCTGGTGCCGTGCTGGTCATTGGCGCCATCGTGCTGGTAGCGGTCTGATATGAACCTTGCGAATTTGCGAAAGGAAACGAGCCCGTCATGATTCTGCCTTGGCTAATCCTGATCCCCTTCATCGGCGGCCTGCTGTGCTGGATGGGTGAGCGCTTCGGCGCTACCCTCCCCCGCTGGATTGCGCTGTTGACCATGACCCTGGAACTCGCCCTCGGCCTCTGGCTGTGGGCCCACGGTGACTATTCATTTGCTCCGGCGCCTGGCGCCGATCCGACCTGGGCGCTTGAGTTCAAGCACGTCTGGATCCAGCGCTTCGGCATTAACGTGCACCTGGCCCTCGACGGCCTGTCGCTGTTGATGATCCTGCTGACCGGCCTGCTGGGTATCCTCTCGGTACTCTGCTCGTGGAAAGAGATTCAACGTCACGTTGGCTTCTTCCACCTGAACCTGATGTGGATCCTGGGCGGCGTGGTCGGCGTGTTCCTCGCCCTCGACCTGTTCATGTTCTTCTTCTTCTGGGAAATGATGCTGGTGCCGATGTACTTCCTCATCGCGCTCTGGGGTCACAGTTCTTCGGACGGCAAGAAAACCCGGATCTACGCAGCGACCAAGTTCTTCATCTTCACTCAGGCTTCCGGCCTGATCATGCTGGTGGCGATCCTCGGTCTGGTGCTGGTCAACTTCAACAACACCGGCGTGATTACCTTCAACTACGCCGATCTGTTGAAAACCAAGATGTCGATGACCACCGAGTACATCCTGATGCTCGGCTTCTTCATCGCCTTCGCGGTCAAGCTGCCCGTCGTACCGTTCCACTCGTGGTTGCCTGATGCCCACGCCCAGGCGCCGACTGCCGGTTCCGTCGACCTCGCCGGTATCCTGCTGAAAACCGCGGCCTACGGTCTGCTGCGTTTCGCCCTGCCGCTGTTCCCGAATGCGTCGGCCGAGTTTGCGCCGATCGCCATGACCCTCGGTCTGATCGGGATCTTCTACGGTGCGTTCCTCGCTTTCGCACAAACCGACATCAAGCGTCTGATCGCCTTCTCTTCCGTGTCCCACATGGGCTTCGTGTTGATCGGCATCTACTCCGGCAGCCAACTGGCCCTGCAAGGTGCAGTGATCCAGATGCTGGCGCACGGTGTGTCGGCGGCAGCACTGTTTATCCTCAGCGGTCAGTTGTACGAGCGTCTGCACACTCGTGACATGCGTGAGATGGGCGGTCTGTGGTCGCGTATCGCTTACCTGCCGGCGATCAGCCTGTTCTTTGCAGCCGCTTCGTTGGGTCTGCCGGGTACCGGTAACTTTGTCGGTGAGTTCCTGATCCTGATCGGCTCTTTCGCCAGTTGGCCTTGGATCACTGCGATTGCCACTTCCGGTCTGGTGTTCGGTTCGGTCTACTCGCTGATCATGATCCACCGTGCCTACTTCGGTCCGTCGAAATCGGATTCGATCCTGCACGGCATGGACGCTCGCGAACTGATCATGGTGCTGGGCCTTGCGGTACTGCTGGTTTACCTCGGCGTTTACCCGCAACCGTTCCTCGACACGTCTGCCGCCACGATGCATGGCGTGCAGCAGTGGCTCGGCACCGCCTTCACTCAACTCGCTTCGGCCCGGTAAGAGCGCTATGGAATTCACGATTCAACACTTTATTGCGCTTGCGCCACTGTTGATCACCAGCCTCACCATTATCGTGGTGATGCTGGCAATCGCCTGGCGCCGCAACCACTCGCAGACCTTCCTGATCTCGGTCGCCGGTCTGAACCTGGCCCTGCTGTCGATCCTGCCAGCCCTGAAAGTCGCGCCTCTGGCCGTGACCCCATTGCTGCAGATCGACACCTTCGCCTGCCTGTACATGGCGCTGATCCTGGTCGCCACCCTCGCCTGCGTCACCCTCGCCCACGCCTATTTGGGCGATGGCGGTTCGGGTTACCCGGGCAACCGTGAAGAACTGTACCTGCTGATCCTGATGGCCGCCGCCGGTGGCCTGGTTCTGGTCAGCGCGCAGCACCTGGCCGGGTTGTTCATCGGTCTGGAACTGCTCTCGGTACCGGTTTACGGTCTGGTGGCTTACGCCTTCTTCAACAAGCGTTCGCTGGAAGCCGGCATCAAGTACATGGTGCTGTCGGCCGCCGGTTCCGCGTTCCTGTTGTTCGGTATGGCTCTGCTGTACGCCGACTCGGGTTCGCTGAGCTTCGTTGGCATCGGTCAGGCGCTGGCTGCAACTGGCCTGCCGAGCTCGCTGGCACAACTGGGCCTGGGCATGATGCTGATCGGTCTGGCGTTCAAGCTGTCGCTGGTGCCGTTCCACCTGTGGACGCCGGACGTCTACGAAGGTGCTCCGGCACCGGTGGCGGCGTTCCTCGCGACCGCTTCGAAGGTTGCGGTGTTCGCGGTGATGGTGCGTCTGTTCCAGATCTCCCCTGCTGCCAGCAGCGGCGTGCTGAGCGACGTGCTGACCGTGATCGCGATTGCCTCGATCCTGTTCGGTAACCTGCTGGCCCTGACCCAGAGCAACCTCAAGCGTCTGCTCGGTTACTCGTCCATCGCGCACTTCGGCTACCTGCTGATCGCTCTGGTGGCGAGCAAGGGTCTGGCGGTGGAAGCCATTGGCGTCTACCTGGTCACCTACGTGATCACCAGCCTCGGCGCCTTCGGCGTGATCACCCTGATGTCCTCGCCGTACAACGGCCGTGACGCAGACGCTCTGTACGAATACCGCGGCCTGTTCTGGCGCCGTCCGTACCTGACCGCCGTTCTGACGGTGATGATGCTGTCCCTGGCCGGTATCCCGCTGACCGCGGGCTTCATCGGCAAGTTCTACATCATCGCTACCGGTGTTGAATCGCACCAATGGTGGCTGGTCGGCTCGCTGGTTCTGGGCAGCGCCATCGGCGTGTTCTACTACCTGCGCGTGATGGTCACCCTGTACCTGATCGAGCCAAACCTGCGTCGCCACGACGCCCAATTGCACTGGGAACAGAAGGCAGGCGGCGTGATGCTGCTGGCCATCGCCCTGGTTGCGTTCTTCCTGGGTGTGTACCCGCAGCCATTGCTGACTCTGGTTCAGCAGGCGGGTCTGGCGGGCTGATTGCCTGGCGGGCTACAAAACGGAAACGGCACCTTCGGGTGCCGTTTTTGTTTTTGCGGGATTTATCACCTCGAGCACTTCCGTTGGCCTCATCGCGGGCAAGTCCGGCTCGCACAGGTTTGTGTGCCGTTCACAACATTCGGGCACACCTGAAAACCACTGTGGGAGTGAGCCGGCTCGCGAAGGTGTTGGGACATTCAACATCTTCATTGCCTGACAATCTGCTATCGCGAGCAGGCTCGCTCCAGGTTGTGCGTCGTTGTCAGATTCTGTGTCTTCCCGGATGACTGTGGGAGCGTGGCTTGCCCGCGAAGGCGTCGGCACACTCAACCTCTTCATAACCTGACACCCCGCCGCTATCGCCATTCGGCGCTGGACACTGCTGCGCGATTGTTCTGACACGCCAGTTGCGAAGCTTCTTCATAGATCCATCGAACGTTCTCACCACACGCGGCGATTCGTCCTACAGGTGTTTTTACGACCGGCGTCTACCGTTAAAAAAGGGACGAAAAGCAAGGCCAGGAGGCCTTGACCGATTCGATTATCGAGACAACACTATACGCAGGTAACGTACAGAACATGGATGCTCTATTTATCGAATTGCCTGTGTTTCAGAAGCACCGAGACGACTATCTGGATGACGATCTGTTTCGCAGCTTGCAACTGGAGTTGCTGAAAAATCCGGAAGCGGGCGATCTCATCGAGGACACAGGCGGGCTTCGTAAAATTCGCTTTAGCGACCAACGAAGAGGGAAAGGTAAACGTAGCGGATTACGAGTGATTTATTACTGGTGGTCAGGCTTCGATCAGTTCTGGCTCTTTACCGTCTACAGCAAAAACGAGCAGGACGATTTGACGCCTGCCCAGAAAAAACTTTTCAGAAAGACACTGGATAAAGAACTCAACGCGAGAACCCACTATGAAACGTGACATTTTTTCCGAACTGATGGATGGACTGGAAGCACTGGCCGATGAACGCCAAGGCAAAATCACCTTGCGTACCCACAAGGTTCAGTTGCCAAAACTGATGCCGATCACTGCGGATGAAGTCGTCGCCATCCGTCAGCAACTGAATCTGTCCCGGTCAGTATTCGCAATGTATCTGCGCACCAACACGCGAACGCTGGAAAACTGGGAACAAGGACGAGCGACACCCAATGCTCAGGCCACCACCCTGATCCGTCTGGTCGAACGTTTCCCACAAACGATCGAACAACTCGCAGCCCTGACCTGACACAGTATTTCCACCCCGTCCACATGACCAAATTGTAATTCCCCTATCACCTTGGCGTTATCCGCAGCTTGCAACGATGTCACCCGGCGACCCATGCCGACGGGCCCTTGCCCGTCGAACAATAAAACCCACGCCGACGCACGTTCCCGTTCTGCCGAACCCAAGGAGTGTTTGATGGTTAACCCTACAAAAATATCGTTGGCCGCTTTAGCGGTGGTGGTCGGTTCAGGGCCGTCCCTGGTGTTTGCAGAGGACAAGCCCGAAGGCTTTGTCGAAGGCAGCAGCCTGACGGTGCTCAACCGTAACCTCTACTTCAATCGTGATCACCGTAACGGCCAGTCCAGCCCTACCGGCAATGGTTATTCCGAAGCCTGGGCGCATGCGGTGATCAGCAAGTTCGAATCCGGTTTCACCCAAGGCACCGTCGGGGTCGGGGTCGGGGTCGATGCGTTTGCCATGATCGGTTTGAAACTCGACACCGGCGACGGGCGCAACGGTGGGCGCAGTTCATTCGACGTGTTGCCGGTCAACCGAGACGGCCAGGCACGGGACGAATACAGCAAAATCGGTGGCGCTGCCAAAGTGCGGGCGTTCGATACAGTGGTCAAGGTCGGTGATGTGTTCCCGGCCAACCCGATGGTGGCGGCCGGTGACTCGCGCCTGCTGCCGGAAAGCTTTCGCGGGGTGACGGCGACCAACACCAGCATTGCGGGGCTGTCGATTCAGGGCGGGCGTTTGCATGCGATGAGCCAACCGGTGTCCAGCGACCTGCGCGAAAACTTCGCCACCTTCTACGGCGGCCCGGTCAATTCGCCGTGGATCGCTTACGGCGGTGGCGACTACGTGCTGAACAAGAACCTCAGTTTCAGTCTGTACTCCAGTCGCCTCAAGGATGCCTGGAATCAATACTACGCCGGCACCGCATGGACCTATCCCCTGTCTGACGACCTCTCGCTGTTCGGCGGCCTGAACTATTACAAGGCGGTCGACGAAGGCAAACAACTGCTTGGCGAGTTCGACAACAACATCTGGAGCGGCCGGGTCGGTATGAAGCTCGGCGCCCACTCCGTCGCCCTCTCCCACCAGCGCAACAACGGTAATGACGACTTCGATTACCTGCGCCAGTCCGACTCGATCTTTCTCGACAACTCCATTCAGTACAGCGACTTCAACTCGCCGCAAGAACGTTCGTGGATGGTGCGTTATGACCTCGACATGAGCACTTACGGCGTGCCCGGTCTGTCGTTCATGACCCGATATGCGCGCGGCACCGATGCCGATTACAGCAACGCCAATGCCGTGTATATGCGCCGCGACGCCGAGGGCAATCCGCTGACCGACCAGAAGCGCTGGGAGCGCAATATCGAAGTCAAATACGTGGTGCAGAGCGGTTCACTGAAAGACCTGTCGCTGCGCTTGCGCCAGGCCACCACCCGCGCCACGGCGTTCGAGTCCGACCTGGATGAAGTACGGGTGATTGTCGAATACCCGCTGGCCATTCTCTGACTGCTCGGTTGATGCAAATTCACCTTTAGAAGCTCCTTGCTCCTTTGGTAAGAGGTGAATCCTTTGGCGTCCTTCGGGGCGCCTTTTTTGCTTCGCAAAAAGTTATCGTTTTCTTGACCGGACCGTCGGCGACCTGCCATCTTCGCCTGCGCAGACCAACAAGAATAACGAGGGATCGATGAGTAGCCGTAAAAACCTGGAAATCGAATACTTGCGAGGGGCTGCTGTCGCCATGACCCTCCTGAGTCATGTCAACATGTTGCTGCCGTTCCATGTTGATGTGCTGCTACGGATTTTCTCGATCTTCATGCCCTGGACCGGCGTCGATCTGTTCTTCTGTATTTCCGGCTTCGTGGTCAGCAAGGCCTATCTGGACTATTTCGACAAACACCGCGCACAAGGCCAGTTCGGCCTGGCAGCGGCGTGTTTCTGGCTGCGCCGTGCCTACCGTCTATTGCCGACGGCCTGGCTCTGGATACTGATCCCGCTGATCTTTTCCATTGCGTTCAACCAGTCGAACATCTTCGGTTCGTGGTTCGACAATCTGCGCAGTTTCACCGCCGTTGCGACTTTCAGCGGTAACCTGGCGAATCAATACAACAGCCTGCTGGGCCCAAGCCCTCAATACTGGAGCCTGGCGCTCGAAGAGCAGTTCTACTTCGTATTCCCGTTTTTCCTGCTGTTCATCACGGCCCCACGCTGGCGGGTCATCGCACTGTTCGCACTCATTGCCTTGCAGTTCGGTCTGGACCGCAATCCCTTCGGCAACCCCGCCAGCAGCATGCTCTCGTCCTTCCGCCTGGACGCCATGCTCTGGGGCATTCTCCTGTGCCTGTTTACCCGTACCCGTCTCTATCAACAGATAGAACCGGTCGGGCTGGGTCAGGGAATGCTCAAACCGTTGCTGTGCACGCTGTTTCTGCTCTACATGCTGGGCGCGATCGCCACTCAGCTGATCGCGATGCCGATTGCCGTCGGTTTGATCGCGATCGTCGCGGTGCTGATAGTCTGGCTGGCCAGCTACCAGAAAGGCTACATCTACTGCCCGGCCGTCCTGCGCGGCTTCATGCAGTGGCTCGGTTCGCGGTCCTATGGCCTCTATGTGATCCACGTGTTCGCCAATCACCTGAGTACCGAGATCTGGACGCGTGTCGCCGCCAGTCAGGATGTACCGCTGGATGGGCGCTTTACGCTGGAGTTGCTGCTGACATCGGTGGGGTTGCTATTGGTGCTGAGCGAACTCAATTATCGCTTCATCGAAACGCCACTGCGTCTGCGCGGCGCCGAGATCGCCCGCCGCAAGTTGAACCAGGAAGCCGCGCCAGAACCCGCCGAAGTCGACGTCGCGCGATTGCCGGCCAAATAGTCCGAGTGGCAGCGGTGCGCGCTGATGAACATCACGAATCGACATACCGATCGTGAGACTGAAAATCCCCCGTGCGGGAGCTGCCGAAGGCTGCGATCTTTTGATTTTGATTTTTAAGATCAAGCTCAAAAGATCGCAGCCTTCGGCAGTTCAGAGGTTGGCTGTTGGTTAGCCGCCGCGGTTGCGGCACGCGCCTGCCACACTGTATCTGAGCGTATTGAGCTGCCCCTTGGAATCCTCGTAGGTCATGGCGGTCGGGACCACCGAGCAAGCGGGTTGCGGCTTCACCACGCTGACGATGTTCACCACGTCGAGCTTCATCCCATATTCATATTCCTTGACCACTGGCGCCGCCTTGCCGCGCGCGGCCGCGTATTGCTGCATGGCTTTGGCATTGGCGCTGAACGCGCGCTCGAAGGTGCGATCACCACCGCCTTCGGCCAGCACATTCGCAGACATGGCCATGATGCCGGCGACGGTCATCCATTTGATCAACTGCATGTTTACTCCTCCCTATAAAAGCCCGGCATCGACACGCGACAACGGGCTTGTTCCAGTGCGCGGTGCTTACAGTTTTTTGCTCTGGTCGTCTTTCTTCTCGTTGACGACGACCGGGTCGCGAGCCTGTTCCTTGGCGGCGAACAGCTCTACGGCACGGTCATTGGCGCTCATCATGCGGTCGAAAGTACGGTCACCACCGCCTTCGGCCAAGGCCAGGGACGACAGCATCAGGGCGGCTGCGAAGGTGCTCAGTCGGGCGAATTTCATCGTTGATTCCTCGTTTAAGTAGCTGACGGGATCAAGGTAACAAGGCGCACCTTTCGTGACGGTGGCGGGGGAATTACAGATTCGTCATGTACGTATACAAAACCTGCAGGAGTGAGCCTGCTCGCGATGGCGGTGGGTCAGCCGATGTAAATCCGGCTGATAGACCGATATCGCGAGCAGGTTCACCCCTACAAAAGATCACGGCCCAGTGGGGATCGGGTCCTCATCCCGGCGATGGGCGATCTGGTACAGCGCAGGCAAGATCAGCAACGTGAGGATCGTCGAAGACAGAATCCCGCCAATCACCACCGTCGCCAACGGCCGCTGCACTTCCGCGCCGGTGCCTGTCGCAAGTGCCATCGGAATAAAGCCCAGCGACGCCACCAGCGCCGTCATCAACACCGGCCGCAAACGCGTCAGCGTGCCGACATTAATCGCCTCCGCCAGCGACCTTCCCTCTTCACGCAAATTGCGAATGAACGCGATCATCACCAACCCGTTGAGCACCGCCACCCCGGACAATGCGATAAACCCCACGCCAGCCGAAATCGACAACGGAATATCGCGCAACCACAGCGCCATGACGCCGCCGGTCAAGGCAAACGGAATCCCGGTAAACACCAGCAAGCCGTCCTTGAGATTGTTGAACATCATGAACAGCAACCCGAACACCAGCAGCAACGCTACCGGCACCACAATCTGCAAGCGCCTGGCCGCCGATTGCAGTTGCTCGAATTGCCCGCCCCAACGGGTCCAGTAACCGGCCGGGACCTGCACATCGCGCTCGATCACCTCACCGGCCTCGCTGACAAACGAACCGATATCGCGCCCGCGCACGTTGGCGCTGACGATCACCAGACGCTTGCCGTTTTCGCGGCTGACCTGATTCGGCCCGAGCACCAGGTCGAGGCTGGCGACGTCCTTCAGCGCGATAAAACCGATCTGATTCGCCGCACCGCTCAGCGCCGGCACCGGAATCAGCAACGCCGCCAGGCCGTCGATGTCCTTGCGCATGGCATCGGACAAGCGCACCACCATGTCGAAACGCCGATCGCCCTCGTACAAGGTGCCGGCCTGACGCCCGCCCACTGCGACGGCGATGGTGTCCTGCACATCGCCAACGTTGAGGCCATAACGCGCCGCCTTGTCGCGGTCGATGTTAATGGTCAACACCGGCAACCCGGTGGTCTGCTCGACCTTCACTTCAGACGCGCCGCTGACCTTCTGCATCGCTGCCGCAATCCTCGCCGCCGTGGCGTTGAGTACATCCATGTCATCGCCGAACACCTTGACCGCGACATCGCTGCGCACGCCGGAGATCAGTTCGTTGAAGCGCAACTGGATCGGCTGCGACAGTTCGTAGTTGCTGCCCGGCAACGTCGCGGCAGCGGCTTGCAGTTCAGCCATCAGGGTTTCACGGGGCTTTTTCGGGTCTGGCCATTGGTCTATGGGTTTGAGCATCACGTAACTGTCGGAGATGTTCGGTGGCATAGGGTCGGAAGCGATTTCGGCGGTGCCGGTGCGGGCAAAGACGCGTTCGACTTCCGGCACTTTCGCCAGAATCAAGGTCTCCAGCCGCTGCTGCATGTCCACCGACTGCGTCAGGCTGGTGCCCGGCACGCGCAACGCTTGCAGGGCAAAATCGCCTTCGCTGAGGCTCGGCACAAACTCGCTGCCCATGCGACTGGTGAGCACGCCGCTGAGCACGATCACGGCCAACGCCGCGCCCACTGCGATTGCCCGATGACTCATCACCCACGCCAGCGCCGGCGCATACACCCGGCGCGCGCCACGCATCACCGCGCCCTCTTCTTCCTTGACCTTGCCGGTGACGAACAGCGCAATCGCCGCCGGCACGAAGGTCACGGAAAGCAACATGGCACCGAGCAACGCGATGACCACGGTGAACGCCATCGGGTGGAACATTTTCCCTTCGACGCCGCTCAGGGCGAAGATCGGCAGGTACACCACCATGATGATCAACTGGCCGAAAATCAGCGGCCGCCGCGCCTCTTTCGCTGCGGCAAAAACTTCCCTGAAACGCTCGGCACGGCTCAGCAAGCGGCCGTGATGCTGCTGCGCATGGGCCAAGCGGCGCAGGGTGTTTTCGACGATCACCACCGCGCCGTCGACAATAATCCCGAAATCCAGCGCGCCGAGGCTCATCAGGTTGGCACTGACCTTGTTGCTGAACATGCCGGTGAAGGTGAACAGCATCGACAGCGGAATCACCATCGCGGTAATCAGCGCCGCACGGATATTGCCGAGGAACAGGAACAGAATCGCAATGACCAGGACCGCGCCTTCAACGAGGTTTTTCTTCACCGTGGCAATGGCTTTGTCGACCAGGTGCGTGCGGTCGTAAACCGGCACGGCAATCACGCCTTGGGGCAGGGATTTATTGATCTGTTCGAGCTTGCTCGCGACCGCTTGCGACACGGTACGGCTGTTCTCGCCGATCAGCATGAACACGGTGCCCAGCACCACTTCCCGACCGTTTTCGGTGGCCGCGCCGCTGCGCAATTCACGGCCGATTTCGACGCTGGCGACGTTCTTCACCCGGATCGGCGTGCCGTCGACGTTGGCCATGACGATGTTGGCGATGTCCTCGGTGCTCGCCACTTGCCCCGGTGCGCGGATCAGCAACTGTTCGCCGCTGCGCTCGATATAACCGGCGCCGACATTGGCGTTGTTGCGCTCCAGCGCGGTGACCAGATCGGTGAGGGTCAGCTTGTACGCGGCGAGGCGTTTCGGGTCCGGCGCGATCTGATACTCCTTGGCGAAACCACCGATGGTGTTGATCTCGGCGACACCCGGCACGTTGCGCAGTTGCGGCTTGATGATCCAGTCCTGAATCACCCGCAGATCGGTCGGCGTGTACGCGGTGCCGTCGTCCTTGAGCGCGCCCTCCTTCGCCTCAACCGTCCACAGAAAAATCTCGCCGAGCCCGGTAGAGATCGGCCCCATCACCGCCTCTGCGCCTTCAGGCAATTGCTCCCTGGCGATCTGCAAACGCTCGTTGACCAATTGACGGGCGAAGAACAGGTCAGTGCCGTCCTTGAAGATCACCGTCACTTGCGACAGCCCCGAACGCGACAGCGAACGGGTCTGTTCGAGTGCCGGCAGACCGGCCATGGCGGTTTCAATCGGGAAGGTGATGCGCTGTTCGGTTTCCAGCGGCGAAAACCCGGCGGCGCCGGTGTTGATCTGTACCTGAACGTTGGTGATGTCGGGCACGGCGTCGATCGGCAGCTTTTGATAACTGGCGATGCCGAGGCCGGCCATAAGCAGAACGGCGAGCAGCACAATGATGCGCTGCTCGATGGCAAACTGGATCAGGCGTTCGAACATGAGGACCTTCCAGAATTAATGGCTGTGCTCGGCCGAGGCTTTGCCCAGCTCCGACTTGAGGACGAAGCTGCCGGCGCTGGCGACTTGCGCGCCCGGTTCCAGCCCCTGAATGATTTCGACGTGGCCGGCTGCACGGCCGCCCAGCTCCACCGCTTGCGCCTTGAAGCCATCATCGGTTCGGACGAACACCGTGGGTTTGTCCTCGACGGTCTGGATCGCGGTCTCCGGCACAGCGACTTTCACTTCGCGGCTGTCGGTGGCCACCCGTGCGCTGACGAACAGCCCCGGGCGCCATGAGCCCTGCGGGTTTTCCAGCGTCACGCGAACGGTCGCGGTGCGGGTCTGTTCACCGAGCAGACTGCCGACGTAAGCCACGTTGCCAGTCACTTCGGCTTTCAGTTCAGGCGCGCTGACGGTCACCGGTTTGCCCACCTGCACCTTGGTCAAGTCCTTGGGTGAAACACCGAACGTGACCCATACACGGGACAAGTCGGACAGGGTGAAAGCAGCCGTGCTTTCATCGACCACCTCGCCGGGTGTCAGGTGTTTTTCCACCACCACGCCGTCGAACGGTGCGCGCAGTTCGTAGCGATTGCCGCCGCTGGCGACCACGCTGCCGCTGAGCACACTGATTTTCTGTCGGGCGTTGTTCATGGCGATTTCCGCTTCTTGCAGTGCCTGGCGAGCCTGTAAGAAATCCTGTTCGGCGGAGATCTTGTCCTGCCAGAGTTTTTTCTCGCGCTCGTAGGTTGTCCGCGCCAAGGCCAGACGGCGTTGCGCAGCCGCCTGTTCGCTGCGCTGATCGGAGATCTGCTGGCTGGCAATCACCGCCAGTAACTGACCTTTTTTCACCGGTTGCCCGAGGTTGACCACCACCGACTCGACCACTCCCGGCACTCGCGGCACAACGTGGGCGGTGCGATCCTCGTCGAAACGCACTTCACCGGGGAACGACAGGCCGAGGCTGAAGCTCTGCGCCTGCGCCTCGGCCAGTTGAATGCCCGCCGAGGTGATCTGCTCGGCGCTCAATTCGATATGCCCCTCTTCGTCATGCTCGCCTTCGGCTGCCGCGTTTTCTTCGGCGTGATCCGCATGTTCTGTCGCCTCATCGGCGTGAGCCTCGAGCGGTGCATTGCCCGCCCACATCGAGCCGATGCCAATGCCCAGCGCCAGGGTCGCCACCGCGACCACCATCAGTTTTTTATCCATACAAACTCCTCTGCGCCGTGCCTGCGCGCAGTGATGTGAAAAGTCAAATTCAAGGGCTGACACTGAGGTCGCCGAAGATCCGTTCGAGGCGCACGCGGGCGTCGGTCGCCTCGCTGACGGCCTGGATGTATTGGCTGCGCGCAGCGATCAACGTGCGTTGGGCGTCGAGCACATCGAGGAAGCCGAACTTGCCCATTTCGAAACCACGGGTGGCGCTGTCCACCGCACTTTGCGCTGCGGGCAGGATGGTCTGATTGAAGGCTTTGACTTCGCCGTTGGCGGTCTGCCATTGCTCGAGGCTGGTCTGGACTTCGGTGCGCAATCGCAGCTCGGTGGCGTTGCGCAGATCCCGCGCCTGATCGGTTCGGCGAGCAGCGGCGAGCACGTTGCCCTGATTGCGGTTGAACAACGGAATCGGCATCGACAGCCCGACCACGTTGACCCGCTCGCGCTCGGTTTCGCTGTACTGGCTGCCGATACTCACGGTGAGGTCGGGAATGCGCTGGGACTTTTCCAGGCCCAGCGACGCTTCGCGCTGATCAATCTGCAACGTGGCCAGACGCAATTCGGCGGTCTCGTTCAGACGTTCGAGCAATTTTGTCGGTGGTGGAACGGCCGGCATGCTTTGCGTGGGTGCCTGCACCTTGGTCAACGTCGGCAACGGCGCGCCCATGACCTGCGCCAGTTGTTGGTACGCGGTGGCC
>NZ_QAIU01000249.1:694-2938 GCF_003061205.1 Pseudomonas sp. HMWF006 | reverse complement strand
ACACAGAAGTTTCAGGTCGGCGTATCTCGAAAGAACTACGCGGTCAGTCCCCTCTCCCCCCGGGAGAGGGCTAGGGTGAGGGGCTTTTGAAGGCCTGCCACCAAATCAATCCCAACGGAGGCCAACAGTGAAAACCCTCTGGCAACACTGCCACGTCGCAACCATGGCGCAGGGCGTCTATTCGATCATCGAGGATGCAGCCATCGTGACGTCCGGTGCGCACATCGAGTGGATCGGCCCGCGCACTCAATTGCCCTCCGGCGAATACCCGGCGGTCAACGACCTGCAAGGCGCGTGGGTCACCCCCGGCCTGATCGACTGCCACACCCACACGGTGTTCGGCGGCAACCGCAGCGGCGAATTCGAGAAGCGCCTGCAAGGCGTCAGCTACGCCGAGATCGCGGCGCAGGGCGGCGGTATCGCCAGCACCGTGCGCGCCACCCGTGAGGCGAGCGAAGACGAGCTGTTCGCCAGCGCCGCCAAACGTTTGAAAAGCCTGATGCGCGACGGCGTGACCACGGTCGAGATGAAGTCCGGCTACGGTCTCGATCTGGCCAGCGAGCGCAAGATCCTGCGGGTCATCCGTCGTCTGCAGAAAGAACTGCCGATCAGCGTGCGCAGCACCTGTCTGGCCGCCCACGCGTTGCCGCCGGAATACAAGGATCGCGCTGACGCTTACATCAATCACATCTGCGCCGAGATGCTCCCGGCGCTGGCCGCCGAAGGGCTGGTTGATGCCGTGGATGCGTTCTGCGAATACCTGGCGTTCTCGCCGGAGCAGGTCGAGCGGGTATTCATCACCGCACAGCAACTCGGGTTGCCGGTGAAGCTGCACGCCGAACAATTGTCGTCGCTGCATGGCGCCAGTCTGGCGGCGCGGTATCACGCGTTGTCCGCCGATCACTTGGAGTTCATGGACGAAGACGACGCCATCGCCATGGCCAAATCCGACACCGTCGCAGTGCTGCTGCCGGGAGCGTTCTACTTTCTGCGCGAAACTCAATTGCCGCCGATGGACGCCTTGCGCAAACACAAGGTGAAAATCGCCATCGCCAGCGACCTCAACCCCGGCACCTCGCCGGCGCTGTCGTTGCGCCTGATGCTGAACATGGCCTGTACCTGTTTCCGCATGACCCCGGAAGAAGCCCTGGCCGGTGCGACTATTCATGCCGCACAAGCGCTGGGCATGGCTGATACGCATGGCTCGCTGGAAGTCGGCAAGGTTGCGGATTTCGTTGCCTGGCACATTGATCGCCCGGCGGATCTGGCTTATTGGCTCGGTGGGGATCTGGACAAACGCGTCGTGCGTCACGGCGTCGAATCAAGTTTGTAGGAGAGCGGTTGTGGATAAGGTTCTGAGTTTCAAACAAGGTCGCGTGCCGCTGCTGATCAGCATGCCGCATGCCGGTTTACGTCTGACGCCTGCGGTCGAAGCCGGGCTGATCGCGGACGCGAAAAGCCTGCCGGACACCGACTGGCATATTCCGCAGCTCTACGATTTTGCCGAAGCGTTGGGCGCCAGCACCTTGGCCGCCGAGTACTCGCGTTTTGTAATCGACCTGAATCGTCCGTCCGACGACAAGCCACTGTACGCCGGCGCCACCACCGGCCTCTACCCGGCAACACTGTTCGATGGCATCCCGTTGTTCCGCGAAGGGCACGCGCCTTCGAAAGAAGAACGCGCGACCTATCTGGAACAGATCTGGACGCCGTACCACCGCACCCTGCAGCAAGAGCTGGCGCGACTGAAGGCAGAGTTCGGCTACGCGCTGCTGTTCGACGCGCATTCGATCCGCTCGATCATCCCGCACCTGTTCGACGGCAAACTGCCGGATTTCAACCTCGGCACCTTCAACGGCGCCAGTTGCGATCCGCAATTGGCCAGTCAGCTTGAAGCCATCTGCGCGCGCTACGGCAATTACAGCCACGTGCTCAACGGACGCTTCAAGGGCGGCCACATTACCCGTCATTACGGCAACCCGGCCGAGAACATCCACGCGGTGCAACTGGAGCTGTGCCAGAGCACCTACATGGAAGAGTTCGAACCGTTCCGCTATCGCGCCGACCTGGCCGAGCCGACGCGGGTGGTGCTGAAGGAGTTGTTGCAAGGTTTCCTCGTCTGGGGCGAGAGCCACTACAAATCCTGAACACAGACCCACAACCCCCTGTGGGAGCGAGCTTGCTCGCGAAAGCATAGTGTCAGTCGATTATGAGGTGACTGACCCACCGCATTCGCGAGCAAGC
>NZ_QAIU01000249.1:0-684 GCF_003061205.1 Pseudomonas sp. HMWF006 | reverse complement strand
TGTGCAAAACACGGTCGCCACCGTTCATCTTTCCCTCTCGTCGCCTGCGTAATGTTTCGGCCACGGTGCAACAGACACCGACCTGACAATAATCCGCTGCCGCACGAGACCTCCCGAATGAAAAAACTCTTCACTCGCTGTGCGTTAATCCTCACCGGTTGCGCGCTGCTCAGCGCCGGCGCCATGGCCAATGACGACGTGTCGTGCAAAACCGTGCGCATGGGCGTCGTCAACTGGACTGACGTCATCGCCACCAGCGGCATGGCCGACGTGCTGCTCAACGGCCTCGGCTACGAGAGCAAGCAGACCAGCGCGGTGCAGCAGATCATCTTTGCCGGTATTCGCGACAAGCGTCTGGACATCTTCCTCGGTTACTGGAAACCGGCGATGGACAACAACATCGCGCCGTTTCTCGCCGCCCATCAAGTCAAGGTCATGGACCAGCCGAGCCTGGCGGATGCGCAGGCGACGCTGGCGGTGCCGGATTACGTCGCGGCAGCCGGGCTGAAAACCTTTGCCGACATCGCCAGGTTCAAGGATCAGCTCGGCGGCAAGATCTACGGCATCGAACCGGGTAGCGGCGCCAACACCACGATCAACACCATGATCGAGACCAACCACTTCGGTCTGAAGGATTTCAAGATCGTCGAGTCGGGCGAGGCGGGCATGCTGGCCGCCGTGCAG
>NZ_QAIU01000025.1:0-9622 GCF_003061205.1 Pseudomonas sp. HMWF006 | reverse complement strand
GATCAGGTCTGGGGCGCTCAACGTCTGACCCTGGTGGGTGAAGCCGCGGTGGTGCGGGTCGGCGGCCTGGAGTCGCGCAACAAGCTGCGTTATGGCCGTGACTCGGTGTATGGGCAGTACGGTTTCGGCGGCGATACCGACGGTTTCGTCACCTCGACCTCATGGGGCTATCGCGCGCGGGCCATCCTCGATTACGCCAACGTGATCGGCGGGATCAACCTCAAACCCAACTTGTCCTGGTCGCATGACGTTGCCGGTTACGGCCCCAACGGCCTGTTCAACGAAGGCGCGAAAGCGATCAGCGTCGGCGTCGATGCCGACTACCGCAACACCTACACCGCAAGCCTGAGTTACACCGACTTTTTCGGCGGTGACTACAACGTCCTCGAAGACCGTGACTTCGTGGCCCTGAGCTTCGGCGTGAACTTCTGATCTGCCCGAGAAGGATGAATGCAATGCGCAAAATGATTCTGCAATGTGGTGTCCTCGCCCTCGGTTTGCTGGCGGCCAACGTGATGGCGTCGGTGTCGCCGGATGAGGCCAACAAGCTAGGTACCAGTCTCACTCCGCTGGGTGCCGAGAAGGCCGGCAACGCTGACGGCTCGATTCCGGCCTGGACCGGCGGCATTCCGAAAAATGCCGGGGCGGTAGACAGCAAAGGCTTCCTCGCTGACCCGTTTGCCAATGAAAAACCGTTGTTCACCATTACCGCGGCGAACGTCGATCAGTACAAAAGCAAGCTCTCCGACGGCCAGGTGGCGATGTTCAAACGTTACCCGGAAACCTACAGGATTCCGGTCTACCCGACCCACCGCACGGTCGCGGTGCCGCCGGAAATCTATGAGTCGGCCAAGCGCAGCGCACTCAACGTGACCAGCATCAATGAGGGCAACGGCCTGGCCAATTTCACCGGCAACCGTTATTACGCGTTTCCGATTCCGAAGAATGGCGTTGAGGTGTTGTGGAACCACATCACCCGCTATCACGGCGGCAACCTGCGGCGGATCATCACTCAGGTGACGCCACAGACCAATGGCAGCTACACGCCGATCCGCTTCGAAGAGGAGATCGCCGTGCCGCAACTGATGAAGGATCTCGATCCGGAAAAAGCCGCCAATGTTCTGACCTTCTTCAAGCAGTCGGTGACTGCGCCGGCACGTCTGGCCGGTAACGTACTGCTGGTGCACGAGACCCTCGATCAGGTGAAGGAGCCGCGTCTGGCATGGATCTACAACGCCGGTCAGCGCCGGGTGCGCCGCGCACCGCAAGTGGCCTATGACGGCCCGGGCACTGCGGCTGATGGCCTGCGTACGTCGGACAACTTCGACATGTTCTCCGGCGCCCCGGATCGCTACGACTGGAAACTGGTCGGCAAGAAGGAAATGTACATTCCGTACAACAGCTACAAGCTCGATTCGCCGAAGCTCAAGTACGACGACATCGTCAAGGCCGGGCATATCAATCAGGATCTGACGCGTTATGAACTGCACCGCGTGTGGGAAGTGATCGGCACGGTCAAACCGAGCGAGCGGCACATCTACGCCAAGCGCCACATGTACATCGACGAAGACAGCTGGCAGGTGGCTCTTGCCGACCACTATGACGGTCGCGGGCAACTGTGGCGCGTCGCCGAGGGGCATGCTCAGTACTACTACGATCACCAGGCCCAGGCCTACACCCTCGAGGCGCTCTACGACATCATTGCCGGCCGTTACATTGCACTGGGGATGAAGAACGAAGAGAAACACAGCTTCGAATTCGGCTTCGAAGCCAAGGCGGCCGACTACACGCCATCGGCCCTGCGCGCTGAGGGTGTACGGTAATTCGTCGAATACCGCCGTGAACCTGTGGCGAGCTCCCTCGCCACAGCGGTTCGGTTCAGATGATCAGAATAAGACCAGGTGGTCGCGTTTTTATGGCCGCCAATCAGCGTGCTGAATACTCGTCAACAAGCGGTCTGGAGAGGGCTAGGGTGAACCCACAACTATAAAAAGGCTCACCCGATGACCGCCATGACGCTGTGTCTGGATCGCCCCGGATTTTTACCCAGACTCTCCTCCCATCATCAATCGCGCCCGCGCTTGAGTGAGCCGTTGCTGGCCTCGGTGGCGCGGGTCAGGCTGATTTGCGCCCCCGCTGGCAGTGGCAAAAGCGCGCTGCTGACCGAGTGCTTGCTCCAGGCACCTGTGGCGTGCGAGGTGCGGTGGTTGCCAATGGCGGGCGCCACGCTGAGTGTCGGCGAATTCTGCCAGCGTCTGACCCAGGCGCTGGGGCTGGCGGAGTGCGTTGATGAGTCGGGTTTGATCACGACCCTGGCGCATTGGTCGACACCCACATGGCTGTTTATTGATGACTTCGCTCGACTGCCGGATCCGGCGCTGGACGCTTTGCTCGATCGCCTGTTGGCTGTCAGCAGTCCGGCGCTGATCTGGTGGATCGGTACGCGCCGACGTCCACAATGCAACTGGCCGCGACTGCTGCTTGGCGATGAATTGTACGAGTGCGAAAGCACGACACTGGCGCTGACGCAACACGAGATCGCCGGTGCCTTGCGGCATCTGGCGCCGGAACAGGCTGGCCATGTCGCCACGCGCATCGTCCAGCGCACCGGTGGCTGGTGCGCCGGTGTGCGCATGGCACTGCTGCAGAAGTGCGACTGGTCGCAAAGCATTCAGCCGCAACAGCGCGTCGACACCTTGCTCGATTATCTGCAACACGAACTCTTCAGCAGCCTCACCCCGGAGTTGACCGAGGCGTGGCGGGTGCTGGCACATCTGCCGCGCTTCAATGCCGAACTGTGTGAGCACTTGTTGGGTGCCGGGGAGGGCGCGCAACACTTGCGCACGCTGCATACGCTTGGCTGTTTTATCGAACCGTGGAATGACTCGCCGCACTGGTTACAGATCTTTGCGCCGCTGGCCCGGGTCATGCGCGAGGAACAATGGCCCTCGGCCCGCTCCTGGCACCGTCGGGCCTGCCAGTGGTTCAGTGCCGAGCAGGACTGGCGCTCGGCCTTCGAGCAAGCGCTCCTGGCCGAGGAGCACGAGACGGCGGTCAGCCTTTTGCAGCATTTCAACTTCGAGCACCTGTTCGAAGAACAAACGGTGGTGCTGTTGCTGCGCCTGCATGAATGCCACAGCGAAGAGCTGACCCTGAGCACCCCCCAGTTGATCGGTTTGATCACTGCCGCATTGCTCTTTGCCGGTCGTTTTGAACAGGCGGCACATTGTATCGGGCAGCTGTCGCGGTTCATGCCGCAACCCTCGGCTCAACAAGAGAAACAACTGATCGCGCGTTGGCAGATGCTGCAAGGGTGGTTGATGCATTTGCAGGGACAAATGGCTCCGGCGCGGGAATATTTTCGACAAGCGTTGGACGAACTGGCTGTCGATGCCTGGCCGGCAAGGTTGCTGTGCCTGTCGGGGCAGACCCAACAGGCGTTGTTGTGTGGTGACCTCGAACTGGCCCATGGCATCAATCGGGAGGCCCTATGCCTGGCCCGTGCTCAAGGCTCGCTGCTGTTCGAAGGTCTGCTCGAACTCGACCATGCTCAGGTGCTTGAGCAGCGTGGCGCGCCGGCAAGGGCCGAAAATCTGTTACTGAGCATCGAGCAATTGCTTTCTCACAGAGCCGAACGCCCCACGCCATTGCTGGGCCGCATCGCATTGCGTCGAGGTCGGCTGGCCTTGTACATGGGGCGCGAGCAACAGGCAGCAGATTTTTTTTGCAAGGGGATAGAGGACTGCCTGCGCAGTCACGACAAACGCGTGTTGTATGGCTATTTGGGCCAGGCACAACTGGCGGCCAATCGAATGGACTATGCCCAGGCGTTCGAACGTCTGCGTGAGGCCGAGAGGGTGATGCAGCAACGGCAGATACCGGACACGGTCTACCGCGGAGCGCTTTTGCAACTCAGCAGCCAGTTCTGGTTGCAGCAAGGGCGGCCGCAGTTGGCGCAAGAAGCGTTGAGCCGGGTATTGCGGCACTATCAACCACCCGAGGCGCTGCAGGCACCTCCCGCCACTGTGGAGTTAATCCCGCGCATTCAATACTTGTTGATACTGGCCAAGGCTTATATGGATTGTGAAGAAGATCTATTGGGCCAGCTCGAGCCGCTACTGAAACAAGCGCAGAGCGGCGGAGCTTTGACACTGGAAGCGGAATTGCATTTTGCGTTGGCCGAAGTGGCATCGCTGCAGCGCCAGCCATTCCGGCTGATCGAACACCGGGAGCTTGGTTGCAGGATTGTGCAACGAGCGAACCTGGATGGCGTGCGGCATCAGTTCTCTTTACTTCCTTCGAATTTTTTTCCTGAAGAAAAAGAGGTTTCTTTAGCCTGTTCCGAAAGTTTTGAGTGTGCCAGCGTGCTCAGTCGGCGAGAGCAGCAGGTGTTGGAGCTTGTTGCATTGGGTGATTCCAATCGGCAAATCGCGGAGAAACTTTTCCTTTCATTGCACACTGTAAAAACTCATGTGCGAAGAATATATACAAAGTTGGCGGTGGAACGCCGGACTCACGCAGTAGCCAAGGCGAGATTGCTTGGCTTTAAGTTGTAAATAAAACACGGCAGAGTGGCTTTGTATTCAGATGTATATTGGCGTGTCGGGTTAAACACGCTTGGAAAAATTTTCGAGCTATCTTTTGTATGTGTGCCGGTATTAGTTTGATTTGCGAATGCAGTCGACAGGCAGTCGTTGCAATTATCAAACTGATCGGGATTTTTATTGATGAACTTTGAAAAAGTTGAAAATACGGCTCTTGCTCGCCAGGGCGAAGCATTGTCCAATATTGTGAAAGAGTTGGAACTGGTACCTGCTTTCAAAGTGATCGTGCAGGATTGTTTGCGGGAAGCTGTTGCGAAGATTGCGCCAGGAGTATTGGTTAGCAAAATTCATATCAATGTTCTTGAGGGGGGTAGCCAAAAAGCAAACGCGCCAATGGGACGTTTACTTGAGGTTTTTCTGGAGTGTTTGCAGCGTGGCGAAGTACCTGTTTACTCTCCGGCTATCTATGCGATTTACGATTATCCTGGCTCTACCGATTCACGGGATATCATCAAGGGCCTGGATGTTACGGCGGTCGAAAATATACTGTCTGATTTGTTGGGGAATATTGCGACCCGTTACGTTTCCGCGTTAAAAAGATACTGGGAAATTAACGAGGTTTCCCAAAGTGGCTACGCGTATCCAAAACTTTCGCGCAAGTCTGCGTTGGCTGTTCTTCAATCGGTCTTGTTTGAGCGGGAGCTCGATTCATGGACGGCGCACGGTGAAATTACTCAGGAGGAAAGGGCGCGCATCAGTAGTACTGTTCAAGCGGGTTTGACAGGCATGGGTTACAGCGTCCATATCGAAGGCCGGAATGGCAGTTATGTTGAGCAAAACTCAATGTTTGTGGTGCCACTGACTAATCCGGTTCACGAACAACTGATTCCAGCAAGCGAGGGTGCCGTTGTTCTCTATTCGCCAGATCGAGGGATCGAGAAGTTCGCCTCCTCGCTGATACTTCAGCAAGCCCTGGTCTCGCGATTGAAGTGGACGGACACGCGGGAGGAGTTTCTGCAGGCGCTGCCGCTCGATGAGCGAGAAGGGTTTGCCTATGGTTACGATGTTCGCTTTTTGAAAGTCCATGGGAATCTGTTCGAACGTTACGCAGAGCAGACGTTGCACAAGGCCTACAGAGACGTCGAATACCACCTGGATCGACTCAACAGGGGCAGTTCGGATCTGGATGGGTGCATGGCGACCGTGGAGTCGACGCAGTCCTTGCCGGAAATTACTCATCACGCCAAAAAAAGGCAGGCCGGTCTTCTGAAGGTTGTGGAGCGGAATGCATGGCCAGACTGGTTGAAAACTACTTCGGATACCAATCAGGAAGTGTACGTTGCACTGCAACAGCGACTTCTCGAAGCCGAAGTAAAACATCATCAGACCACCCATGGCATAACGTCGCTCAAGGACTATTCTCGTGTGGCCGTGGAGGATTTTTTATCCCCGGGTGATGATGAGCGCGTTAATCCGGACAATGTACCCGTAGACATCATTCATACCGTACCGTTGGTGAACGGGCAGAAGATTGAGCTCACTGAGCGTAAAACGCTGACGCAGGTTTTCATGCACGGCGCCAATGATGATGCGGGGAGTTATAAAATTATCCCGCGAGTATTCACTGACAATCCAAAAATGACACCCACGAATCTGATGCGTGCGATTCAGACGCTGAACATCCGTGTGGCCTATAACACGGCGCGCCGCCTGCTTTACTCGCAATCCGATGTTGTCGAATCCATGCGGGAAGTTTTCGGGCGAAAGACCGCACTCACATTGTTTGCCGCCGTATTGCAAAAACATGTGACTTCGATCGCTCAGGATCTGGCAATGCGTTATAACTTTGGTGACGACTCTATCGAAACCATGGGCGTGTCACTCCGGGGCTGGATTAAACCCTTTAAGAATTTGCTGGTGTATCGCAGGAAAGGTGTCGATGCCGAACGAAACCTTCATGTCCTTCATATGCCTGGACTCACCACAGGGAAGGAGTGGTATCAGTTTCCTGATCTGAAATCTTTACAGCATCAGATTGCACGCTGGGTAGTAAACAAGGAAAGCTGGGCCTATTTGAAAGATCAGGCATACGCAAGCGATAGCGCGAATATAGAGCGGTACTACCTGCACGATAGCCTTCATGAGATGCTTCAAGAATGGTGGTGGTCGACTATCGAGGTGAAAAGCTTTTCCGAAGACGGTCCGTTGAAGGGCGCGGTTCAGAATCAGATCAGTTGGGATGCCGATCAGGCTGAAGTCGCTACACCGCAATGGTATGTAAAAGCCAAAGTCGCGGATCAGCGCCTGCTTAATCGTTTGAACTATGATTTCAAGGCTGTTTACCACCATGCTAAAGAAAAGCTCGAAATCGTGCCTTTCAAAGAGTTTTCGAGGAAGTTGGTCAGCCAGGAGCTCAACCGATACTTAGGTCGTTCGGGGACTGTTGCTGAAATTAATCCAGATGAAGTCTGGGTGAAATTTCATGCGGATTCGAAAATCAGCCTTACTGACTTTTTCGTCCAGTGGCAGCTGTGGCGCAGTGATGTAAGTGTCTTCCAGAAGTTCTTTTCCTGGGTTTCTCCCGCAGGTAACTATCTGACAGCGCTCACAGAACAGTTGAGAACCGCAAGCTTCTGGACGTTTACTGGCCAACCTGTCGAGCAGTTGAATGCCAAAGTCATCAACGATCTGATCGGTCTGACGCCAGGTGAAAAATACCTTCAATATCTGAGAGAAAACTTCCTTGAGCCATCTGATGTCGACTTGAAGGTGAAGCTGTTTCGAAAGACAAAACAGAATGAAATGCTCAGGGCCGCGTTGATTCAGAAAATCAAGGGCGAGCTGTCGCAAGAGCAGTTCAACTGGCTGCAGCGGTTGATTGATGGTTTTGATCATGATTTGCCTCGCGAAAACGTCATCGCTGTGGGAGGCAAGCCGGGAATCGGTGTTTATGAGTTCACGCTCCAAGGTCGGGCCCTGACTGGCGCCTATGTGTTCGGGCGCAGAGTCAACAACCGAGACGAGTTTATGGTCTACGTGCCCAATACTCCGGATGGCAAAGACTTCTTCCCGCTTGAACAGCTGGCTGCTCGATTGACTGGTTCTGCCTTCAGGAAGGTTGTCATGGGGCTGGTGCGTCTGGAGCACCAGCAGATTGTCAAAAGTCTCATTGATAACTATTGGGACGCGAAGCCCTTGGTCACATCGACGCCTGATCTGACAAATAGCTATCCGATACTTAGTTTCCGACAACAGTACCGGGCAAAGATCAGCCATCTTATTGCCGATACGGACTTCCAGACGACCAGCCCATCAGAAGCATTCTGGAAAGATGCGAGGATTCTTGCTGAATTCGCACTGGACGTGGCTTCAATGTTTATTCCGCCCCTTGGTCTTGCAGCGTCGGTGTTGCGCATCACGACATCGGTTGTACAAGGCATTGTGGCTTCCAGCCAAGGTCTCGACGATGCGGCCAATGCTTATTTTGCATCGGCCTGGAGAGGCGCGATCATGCTGTATGTGGGTAAGGTCGGCGCCATTGGTTCTCCCGTGAATCCGCTTGCCTTACTGTCGAATGTCAGAGACTTTGCCGACGTGGTGAGCGCAGTGACCGGCGTTGAGGTCAGTATCAGCTATGTCACGGCTGTGGCCGCGCCGCCCATGGTGGTGAATAGCACGACCCGCTTGCTCAACTGACGCGATAAACAGCACGAATCACCGCTGTCGGTCATTCGTGCTGTTGGCACGGTTCAGACATGTTCGGACTCATAGCCCATCCGCCAACTCACGGCCCGCGTCGCAGCCAACAAGCGCTGCGCCGCCGGGCCGTTTTCGTCGGCGTGGAACAGCGAGGTCGGGCCGACGATGGTCAATACGGCGGCGATCTGCCCGACGGCGTTGAACACCGGGGCAGACAAGGCATCCACACCCGGCATCAATAAACCATGCACATGATGCAGACCGCGTTCGCGGATCTGTTCACACAACGTCGCATAGGCCTTTTCATCCGCCAGCGGGTGATCGGCAACGGTGGTTTCCTGCTCACGCAGCTCATCGGTTTCCCGGTGTGGCAGATAAGCGCTGAAGACCAGTCCGGTCGATGAACTGAGCAAGGGCAAGACCGAGCCCAATTGTGTCACCACCGTCACCGCGCGCACCGCCGGTTCGATATGCACCACGGTCGCACCCTGATTGCCCCACACCGCGAGGAAGCAGGTTTCGTTCAACTCGTCGCGCAACTCGGCCAGCGGCAGGGCGGCGACTTTCAGCACGTCCATACTATTGAGGGCGGCCAGGCCCACACGCAGTGCTTCACGACCCAGGCCGTAATGGTTGGTGGCGGTGTTCTGCTCGGCAAATCCCGATGCGATCAAGGCTTGCAGATAGCGATGCACCTTGCTGGCCGGCATCTGCACATGTTCGGCCAGGCGCGACAGCGACGTGGACGGCGACAACTCGGCGAGGGCCTTGAGGATGTCGGTGCCGACTTCGGCGGAGCGGACTTTCTGTTTGCCGTTGCTGTCGCTGGTTTTTTCCATGGTGCGGTCGGGTTCCGATACGAATGGGCGTCTTTATAGCTTGACGCTGGATAGCGAGCAAATTACGTTATGCGTAATCGAATTACGATAATAACAACCCCGGCGTGCCGAAACCTCTGAGCCAGAGCGATGGGCCACTGCCGACTCCCTGTTCAGGAGGCTCCATGAACCTCGATTCAACCGCGTCGACGCTGGTTTACCAGTCCGGTTTCGGCAACGAATTCAGTACTGAAGCGTTGCCCGGCGCGCTGCCTGTCGGCCAGAACTCTCCGCAAAAAGCCCCCTACGGTCTCTACACCGAATTGTTTTCCGGCACCGCATTCACCATGACCCGCAGTGAAGCGCGGCGGACCTGGATGTACCGGATTCAGCCTTCGGCCAATCACCCGGCCTTCGTCAAACTGGAACGGCAACTGGCCGGCGGCCCGCTGGGTGAAGTGACGCCCAACCGGCTGCGCTGGAACCCGCTGGAGATCCCGGCCGAGCCCACCGATTTCATTGACGGTCTGGTGAGCATGGCGGCCAATGCCGGTGCGGATA
>NZ_QAIU01000248.1:0-1363 GCF_003061205.1 Pseudomonas sp. HMWF006 | reverse complement strand
TATCGGAGCTGTCCCGCTTTACCGCCACACCTTCACTTGTCCCCACGCCCCCACCCGTGTAGAAAGCCCTTCCACATATTCTGCACAGGGACTTTCCATGAAGGCGTTGCCATGGCTCTATCTGGCACTTCTCAGCCTCGGTTACGGGTGGGCGCTGAGCTACGGACAGCTCGGCTGGCTGGCGCTGATCAGCATCGGCCTTCTGTTATTTGCCGGATTTGCCGTGCGCCAGCAACAGGTACCGGTTGCACGGTTTCTCGGTCATGGTCTGTTTATCGTCCTCGCCCTGTCGCTGGCCCTGCACTGGTTACCGGGTTTCTACAATGGTCGCGCCATCGACCCGCAGCGCTTCACCGACAACGCCGTGCCGTTCGCGATGTACCTGAATCTGGACAAACCGCTGATTGGTTTCTGGTTGTTGCTGGTCTGTCCGTGGATTGTCGCGCGGCGGTCGTTGCGCCTGACCGTATACGCCACCCTCCTCGCCCTGACCCTGAGCGCCATCCTCGCCCTCGGCGGCGCACTGTTGCTTGGCGTCATCACTTGGGCGCCAAAGTGGCCGGACCCGGCGTGGCTGTGGGTGTTGAACAACCTGCTGCTGGTGACACTGGTCGAAGAAGCGCTGTTTCGCGGCTATATACAGGGCGGGCTCAGCCGGCGCTTCCAGCACCTGCCCTACGGCGACAACCTCGCCCTGTTGCTGGCCTCTCTGCTGTTCGGCCTGGTGCACGCCGGTGCCGGCTGGACCTGGGTGTTGCTGGCGGGTCTGGCCGGTGTCGGCTATGGTCTGGCCTACCGTTTTGGCGGGCTGGGTGCGGCGATCGCCACGCACTTCGGGCTGAACCTGCTGCACTTTGCGCTGTTCACCTATCCGATGCTGGCGGGTTGAAGCAAGGCCCGTTTTGCGACGCCGTACTTATTACTGAAAAAAAACTTCAATAATTTCCTGACATCGCCGACAACCTTTCAAAGCCTTGCGGATTGAAAAACCATGCGTAACAACCAGCCCATTACACAACGCGAACGGACTTTCCCGGCTCAGCAGCGGTTGATCTCCACAACCGACGCCAAGGGCGTGATCACCTACTGCAACGACGCTTTCGTCGAGATCAGCGGGTTTTCGCGTGAAGAACTGATCCGTGCGCCGCACAACCTGGTCCGTCACCCCGACGTCCCGGCTGCGGTGTTTTCGCACATGTGGGGCACACTGAAACAAGGCTTGCCATGGATGGGCATTGTCAAGAATCGCTGCAAATCCGGTGACCATTACTGGGTGAACGCCTACGTGACACCGGTGTTCGATGGCAGTCAGGTGATCGGTTACGAGTCGGTGCGGATCAAACCCACCGCCGAACAGATCCGC
>NZ_QAIU01000247.1:0-11060 GCF_003061205.1 Pseudomonas sp. HMWF006 | reverse complement strand
GGCTGACGTGAATCGCCGCCGGGATTTTCCCCGACGCGCCGGACATGCGCCCGTCAGTCACCAGCGCCACTTTGAAGCCGCGATCCTGCAGCACGCCAAGGAACGGCGTCATCTTGTGCAACTCGGGCATGCCGTTGGAGCGCGGGCCCTGGAAGCGCATCACCGCGACAAAATCCTTCTCCAGCAAACCGGCCTTGAACGCGTCTGCCAGATCCTGTTGATCCTGGAACACCATCGCTGGCGCCTCGACGATCTGGTTTTCCAGCGCGACGGCGGAGACTTTCATCACCCCGCGGCCAAGGTTGCCTTCCATCACCCGCAAGCCACCCTCTGGCGAGAACGCGCGAGCGACCGGCCGCAGGATGTTTTCGTCGAGGCTGTCGGTCGGGCCTTCACGCCATACCAACTGGCCGTTATCGAGGAACGGCTCCTTGGTGTACTGGCTCAGGCCGTGGCCGAGCACGGTGTTGACGTCTTCGTGCAGCAGGCCGGCTTCGAGCAGTTCGCGGATCAGGAACGACATGCCGCCAGCGGCCTGGAAGTGGTTGATGTCGGCTTTGCCGTTCGGGTAGACGTGGCTCAGGGTCGGCACGACTTCGGAGAGGTCGGCCATGTCCTGCCAGGTGAGTTGAATACCCGCGGCCATGGCGATGGCCGGCATGTGCAGGGTGTGATTGGTCGAGCCGCCGGTGGCGTGCAATGCGACGATCGAGTTGACCAGCGCCTTCTCGTCGACGATTTCGCCGATCGGCATGAAGTTGCCGTTCTGCTTGGTCAGGCGCGTGACCTGATGCGCGGCTTCGCGGGTCAGGGCATCGCGCAGCGGCGTGTTCGGGTTGACGAACGAAGCGCCCGGCAAGTGCAGGCCCATGACTTCCATCAGCAACTGGTTGGTGTTGGCGGTGCCGTAAAAGGTGCAGGTGCCCGGGCTGTGGTAGGACTTCATCTCCGATTCCAGCAGCTCTTCACGGGTCGCCTTGCCTTCGGCGTACTTCTGCCGCACGTCGGCTTTTTCCTTGTTGGAAATCCCCGAGACCATCGGTCCGCCCGGGACGAAGATCGTCGGCAGATGACCGAAACGCAGCGAACCCATCATCAGGCCCGGGACGATCTTGTCGCAGATGCCGAGCATCAGCGCGCCATCGAACATGTTGTGCGACAGCGCCACCGCCGTGGACATGGCGATCACTTCGCGGCTCGGCAGGCTCAGCTCCATGCCCGGCTCACCCTGGGTCACGCCATCGCACATGGCGGGCGTGCCGCCGGCGAACTGGCCGACCGAACCGATTTCGCGCAGGGCATTCTTGATCTGTTGCGGAAACACTTCGTATGGCTGGTGCGCCGAGAGCATGTCGTTATACGACGAAACAATGGCGATGTTCGCCGAGTTCATCATCCGCAGGCTGTGCTTGTCTTCGCTGCCGCACCCGGCCACGCCGTGGGCGAAGTTGGCGCATTGCAGTTTGCCGCGCATCGGCCCGTCAGTGGCGGCGCCGCGAATCAGTGCAAGGTAAGCCTGACGCGTGGCGCGGCTGCGGGCGATAAGCCGTTCGGTGACCTCAAGGACGCGGGGATGCATGTGTAGAACTCCAGGCTAACGGATGTGGCGACCTGATTGTCTATGCTGATCAAACGCCGTTGTTGTTGGAATGACAGACGGCTTTTTTGACCATTCGGACCAGTTGATTCAGGTCACTCGTTGTAGATAAAACAAAATATTGCCACTAAAAAGGCTTGTTTTCTATTTTTATGCGAATAATCTTGTAATTCCAACAACAAAACGACGGCGGCGCTGTTCAATGACTCTTCGAATCGCAATCAATGGTTTTGGCCGCATCGGCCGTAATGTCCTGCGCGCACTGTATACCCAAGGCTATCGACAGGATTTGCAGATCGTCGCCATCAACGATCTGGGCGACAGCTCGATCAATGCCCATCTGCTCAAATACGACACCGTTCACGGCACGTTCGACGCGCAAGTCGAGCATGACAATGAAAGTCTGACCGTCAACGGCGACCGCATTGCGGTCAGCGCGATTCGCAACCCGGCCGAACTGCCATGGGCGGCGGAAAAGATTGATGTGGTGTTCGAATGCACCGGTCTCTTTACCGATCGCGCCAAAGCGGCCGCGCATATTACGGCCGGCGCACGCAAAGTGATCATCTCGGCCCCGGCCAAAGGCGCCGACGCCACCGTCGTTTATGGTGTTAACCACGACATTCTGCGCCAGTCGCACCAGATCATCTCCAATGCATCGTGCACCACCAACTGCCTGGCGCCCGTGGCGCAGGTGCTGCACCGCGAGCTGGGCATCGAAAGCGGTCTGATGACCACCATTCATGCCTACACCAACGACCAGAACCTGACCGACGTCTACCACACCGACCCGTACCGCGCACGTTCGGCCACGCAGAACATGATCCCGAGCAAGACCGGCGCCGCTGAAGCGGTGGGCCTGGTGCTGCCGGAACTGGCGGGCAAACTGACCGGCATGGCCGTGCGTGTACCGGTGATCAACGTATCGCTGGTGGACCTGACCGTGCAGCTGAAAAAGGAAGCCAGCGCCGACGAAGTCAACGCGCTGATGAAAGCGGCCAGCCAGCACTCGAAAATTTTGGGTTACAACACGTTGCCGCTGGTTTCCAGCGACTTCAACCACAACCCGCTGTCGTCGATCTTCGACGCCAACCACACCAAAGCCAGCGGCAAACTGCTGAAGGTGCTGGCGTGGTATGACAACGAGTGGGGCTTCTCCAACCGTATGCTGGATAACTGCCTGGCGCTGTGCAACGCCGAGTAATCTCAAGTAATCCCCCTATCCCTGTGGGAGCGAGCTTGCTCGCGAAAGCGGTGGGTCAGTCGCTAGTTGAATTGGCTGACACTACGCCTTCGCGAGCAAGCTCGCTCCCACAGGGTTTCGATTTCAATTTGAAATCAACACTTGACCATTGAGCTAGATGATAAATATTATCATTCGCTCAAAATGGATCAGGTTCCCCCGTGAGTCAGTCGCGCTTCCACCACGTCTTCCTCACGCAGCGCACTTCGCTGCTGCGTACGCTGGAACGGATGGTCAACAACCACAGCACCGCCGAAGACCTGCTGCAGGAAACCTACCTGCGCGTGACGCGGGCGTTGAGCGAACGAACCGTCGATCACCTCGAACCTTTTGTCTTCCAGACTGCACGCAATCTGGCGCTGGATCATTTGCGTGCGCGCAAGATTCACTCGCGAACCATGGTCGACGACGTGCCGCAGGATGTCGTGCACAGCGTCGCTGCCCCTGCCAGCAGCGCCGAAGACGCCGCCCACGCCGAACAATTGCTGGAGCGTCTGAACGTGAGCCTCAGTCAACTCAGCCCCCGCCAGCAGCAGATTTTCATCCTCAGCCGCCTGCACGGGCACAGCTATCAGGAAATCGCCGACGAGTTGAACGTATCCCTCAGCACCGTGCAGAAGGAACTCAAGCTGATCATGTCGATCTGCATCGGTGTCGCTGAACGACACGACAGCAGCGGCAAGCTGTAAGCTTCAGGCCCCAAGTAAAAACCAAAAGCAGTACACGCATCTGACTTGCAGCTTGCGGCTTGAAACTTGAAACTGCTTTGCAAAAGCTCGAGGACACACCGTGACGGACACCCACCGCCCGCCTTCGCCCGCAACGGCGCAGGACGCCGCCCGTGCAATGGACCAGGCTCTGGACTGGCTCATCGTGCTCGGCAGCCCGGACGAGGAGCAGACCCGGCAGTTCCACGCCTGGCTGGCGGCCGATCCGTTGAATGCCGAGGCGTTCGCCAAGGCTCAGGCGATCTGGGATGGCCCGCAAGTGGTGCAATGCGCGCAGAGTCTCGCTGCGCAGCCTGCAAAAATCACTGTCCTCAAACGTCTGCGTCCGCACTGGAAACCATTGGCCACCGCCGCCGTGCTGATCCTCGGCCTGTTCAGTTTCAGCAACCTGCCGATGCGCCTCCAGGCCGATCACCTGACCGTGGTCGGCGAGCGTCAGCGCCTGCAACTGGAGGATGGCTCCAAGGTGCTGCTCAACACCAACTCCGCATTCTCCAGCACCATCAACGAGCGCCAGCGAGTAGCACGGCTGTATCAGGGCGAAGCGTTTTTCGAGGTCGCCGCCAACCGTGCTCAGCCACTGGAAATCGACGCCGGCCCGGTACAGGCCAGCGTGCGCGACACCGCGTTCGCCGTGCGTTATCTGGACGGCGTGGCGCAGGTCAATGTGCAACGCGGCGATGTCGATCTGCGCGCCACCCACAACGATGCACGGGTGCGGTTGTCCGCCGGGGAGAGCATCCGCATCGGCCCCAACGGTTTTGATCGCCCGGCCAAGCTCGATGCCACCACCGACCTGGCCTGGGTCCAGGGCCGGCTGGTGTTCGAGAACTGCCCGTTGAATCAGGTCCTGGCGGAACTGCGCCGCTACTACCCGGGCTGGATCATCAACACCAACGAGGAGCTGGCCGACGTCAACGTCACCGGTAACTATCGCCTCGACCAACCACTGGACGCAGTGCGCTCCCTCGCCCACATCACATCGGCGCGCCTGCAGGAATTCCCGGCGCTGGTGATCCTGAACTAAATGAGAATTATTTTTACTCGATAGCGAAAGTCCGTTCGTCTCGTTATAGCCAATGCAATTGATTCGCATCTTCTGATGCGGATCAGCACCTATAAAGATTCGTGCGACACGGAGCGCTATCGATGTCCTCTCGCCTTACCCGCCAGACTGCTTCCCCTTCCCGCGTATTGTCGCTGCTGACGGCCGCCATCCTCATGGCCGGCACTGCACCGCTGATGGCTGCCACCGAACAACCGGCGCGCAACATGGGTGATTATTCGTTCTCGATCGGCCAGCAACCGCTGGTGTCGGCGCTCAATGCCTTCACCGCCGTGACCGGTTGGCAGGTCGGCTTGCCGGCAGAACTGGGTCAGGGAGTGTCCTCGCCGGGCGTGCGTGGCTCGCTGCCACCGGAAAAAGCCCTGGAGCGTCTGTTGGTGGGGACCAATCTGAGCTTCCGCAAAATCAGCAACAACAACGTCGTACTGGAAAAACGCAACGCCAGCGGCACGCTCAATCTGGATCAGGTGACCATCAGCGCCACCCGTCAGGAGCAGTCGGTCAACAGCGTGCCGGCCACTGTCACCGTGCAGACCCGCCAGGATCTGGACCGCAACAACATCAACACCATCAAGGATCTGGTGCGCTACGAACCGGGCGTGTCCGTCGGCGGTGCCGGTCAGCGCGGCGGCATCAGCGGCTACAACATCCGTGGTATCGACGGCGACCGCATCCTGACCCAAGTCGACGGTGTCGAAGTGCCGGACGGTTTCTTCAACGGCCCGTACGCCAAGACCCAGCGCAATTACGTCGACCCGGAAATCGTCAAACGCGTGGAAATCCTTCGCGGCCCGGCCTCGGTGCTGTACGGCAGCAACGCCATCGGCGGCGCCGTCAGCTACTACACCCTCGACCCGGACGACATCATCAAGCCCGGCAAGGACGTCGGCGCGCGCCTGAAAACCGGCTACAGCTCGGCCGATGACAGTTGGCTGAAATCCGCCACCGTCGCCGGCCGCGCCGAGCAGTTCGACGGCTTGCTGCACTACAGCCAGCGCGACGGCCATGAAACCGACTCCTACGGCAGCAACAACGGCACCGGTCTGCAACGCACCGCCGCCAACCCGGAAGACGTCAACGCCTACAACGTACTGGCCAAGATCGGCTGGAACTACAACGAAGATTCGCGTCTGGGCCTGACCTACGAAAAGTACAAGGATGATCGCGACACCGATCAGAAAAGTGCTTATGGCGGGCCGTACTTCAATGGCGCACCGACCATTCCGAACAGCGTACTGCCCGGCGGCATGTACCAGTGGCGGACCGGCAACGACACCATTACCCGTGAGCGTTTCGGCATCGAACACTCGTTCGCCCTCGACAGCCTGCTGGTCGACAACGTGAAGTGGAGCCTCAACCACCAGATCGCCAAGACCGACCAGAGCACCACCGAGTTCTACTACCCGATCACCCGTAAAGTGCTGCGCACCCGTGACACCCTTTACGAAGAAAAGCAGTGGGTGTTCGACGCTCAGCTGGACAAGGCCTTCGCCATCGGCGAGACCGATCACGTCCTGACTTACGGCACCACCATCAAGCAACAGAAAGTCACCGGCTCGCGCAGCGGCAACGGCACGTGCCTGGCCGTCGGTCGTGGCTGCACCGCCATTGGTGCGACCAGTAGCGCTGACGTGCTGGCCAAGGCTACCGACTTCCCGGACCCGACCATCAACACCTACAGCGTGTTCGCTCAGGATCAGATCAGCTGGAACAACTGGACCTTCCTGCCGGGCCTGCGCTACGACTACACCCAGCTCAAACCGCACATCACCCAGGAATTTCTCAATACCGTGGCGGCTGATGGCCAAGGCACGGTCAGCGACGAGAACAAGACCTGGCACAAAGTCTCGCCAAAATTCGGCCTGACCTACGCCCTGAGCGACCACTACACCTGGTACGGTCAGTACGCCGAAGGTTTCCGCACGCCGACCGCGAAAGCCCTGTACGGCCGCTTCGAAAACACCACCACCGGTTATAGCGTGGCGCCGAACCCGGACCTCGAACCGGAAAAAAGCAAAAGCTACGAAACCGGTCTGCGTGGCCAATTCGAACAAGGCTCGTTCGATGTGGCGGTGTTCTATAACAAGTACCGCGATTTCATCAACGAAGACGCTGTGACCCCGGGCCGCAACGAACTGACGTTCCAGTCGGCCAACATCAAGCACGCCACCATCAAGGGCGCGGAAATCAAAGGTCGCTTGAATCTGGATGCGTTTGGCGCGCCGCAAGGCCTCTACACCCAGGGCTCGATCGCCTACGCCTACGGTCGCAACAACGACAACGGCGAGCCACTCAACAGCGTCAATCCGCTGACCGGCGTGTTCGGCCTGGGTTACGACCAGGACCACTACGGCGGCCTGCTGAGCTGGACCGTGGTGAAGAAAAAGGACCGCGTCGACGACAGCAACTTCAAGTCGCCGGATGGCGTCAGCAGTCAGTTCAAAACCCCGGGCTTCGGCATTCTTGATCTGGCCGGGTACTACAAAGTCACCGACGACGTCACTGTCAGCGGCGGCATCTACAACCTGACCGACAAGAAATACTGGCTGTGGGATGACGTGCGCGGTTACGACAGCGTCGGCGAGGCCTCGGTAACGCAACCGGCCAACCTTGATCGCCTGACCCAACCGGGCCGCAACTTCGCGATCAACCTGATCTGGGACATCTGATCCAGTCAACCTCACGGCGTGTGTTCAGGCACCGCGCCGTGAGGTTTTTTTACGCTTGCACGTTGCCTTGTTCGTCTCGTTATCAAGCGCCTCTTTTATCAAGGACATGTCATGACCATTTCGGAAAAAGCCCTGCGTTCACAACGCCTGAACCAGATCACCCACGAGCCGCACAGCAAGCTCGACGCCCTGGTCAAAGCCCACGCGCCGTTCGAGACCCGCGCCAGCTTCGCCCGTTTTGTGGTGGCGCAGTACCTGTTCCAGTCGGAACTGGTCGACCTCTACAACGACGCTGAACTGAGCGCCATCGTTCCGGATCTGCCGGCCCGTTGCCGCGCGGAAGCGGCCAAGGCTGATCTCGCTGATCTGGACACCGAAGTCCCGGCGCCAGTGGCGGGTGCCGTGGCCAACCCGAGCAAGGCCCGCGCCCTGGGCTGGCTGTTTGTTTCCGAAGGGTCGAAGCTCGGCGCGGCGTTCCTGATCAAGCGCGCCGTCGCGCTGGAGCTGAGCGAAACCTTCGGTGCCCGTCACCTCAGCGAGCCAGAAGGCGGCCGTGCCGAAGGCTGGAAGCGCTTTGTGCGTACGCTCGATTCGCTGCAGTTCAGCGCTGAAGAAGAGGCTGAAGTCGAGCAAGGTGCACTGGATGCGTTCAACCGCTTCACCGTGCTGCTGGAACAGGCTTACGCCACCGAAGCAGAACCGGCCTGACTGACACAACACAAGACCCTGTGGGAGCTGGCTTGCCAGCGATGGCGATAGATCAGTCAATACGATGTCGACTGTCCCACCGCTATCGCTGGCAAGCCAGCTCCCACAGGGATCTGTGCAAGCCTGTAGAATCCCCGTTTCGCCTCACTGCAATCCCGAGCCCATGCCGCAACCCGCCTCCTCGAAACTCGCCCGCCTGCTGTTCGGCCTGCTGGCCTACGTCAGCCTCGGCATTGGCCTGATTGCCATCGTCGTGCCCGGCCTGCCGACCACCGAGTTCATCCTGCTCGCCGCCTGGGCCGCGACCCGCAGCTCGCCGCGCCTGAGTGCCTGGCTGGAAAACCATCGGCTGTTCGGGCCGATCCTGAGTAACTGGCGCAACGGCAAGATCATCGCGCGTAAAGCCAAGGTCAGCGCCACGGTCAGCATGGTGCTGTGCGCGACACTGATGCTGATCATGCTCGATGACGGCTGGCCGGTTTACCTGGCGATTGCCGGGATGAGCCTGGGCAATCTGTGGATCTGGTCGCGCCCGGAATCTATCCCTGCCTGATTCCCTCGCCACAAAAGCCTCATCAGCACAAAAACACTCCGGCGTTCATCAGCCTGAAACTTCCCTGTAATTAATCGCCTTTTCAGCACAATCCCCTGCGCAAACGTTTAGCGCTGACCGTTCGTCGGCAACGTCCTCATGCACCTGCGCCAGGCGCCGATGTGCATGGCATGGCGCTGAATGGATTTGGCGAAACGGGTCGTGCGTACCCGAAGCCACCCGTTTATTCATTCACGAGATCGCCCCATGTTCGACTCTCTCTCCATTCGCCTGAAAATCGTCCTGCTCTCCGGTCTGTGCCTGCTCGGTGTGGTCGCGTTGATCGTCGGCATGAACATTTACCAGACCAACCAGAACGACGAACTGGTCAGCGACTCCAGCAACAAGTTGCTCACCGCCAGCGTGCAGAACCTGTTGCAGGCCAAGGCTGCGGAACAAGCAGTGCGGGTGCAGAAAACCTTCGGCGAAAGCCTGACGGTGATCACCGCCCTCGCCGACCAGATCAAGGACATGCGGGTGATGGCCGCCAAGCGTTCGCTGGACGCCGGCACCCTGCGCGAAGAGCTGAACCTGAGCCTGAAAACCGCCTTCGAGCGCAACGACAAAGTGCTCGGCATCTGGCTCGCCTTCGAACCCAACGGCCTCGACGGCAAGGACAGCGAGTTCGTCAATGACGCCGCACGCCAGTCCAACGAAGCCGGGCGTTTCGCGACGTATTGGAGCCGCGCTGCCGGCTCGGCGCTGAACACGATCATGGTCGAAGAAGACATGACCAAGACCACCCTCAGCCTCAGCGGCACGCCGTACAACAGCTGGTACACCTGCCCTCGCGACAATAAGCGTACCTGCCTGCTTGACCCGTACGCCGACACCGTCGGTGGCAAGGAAATGCTCATGACGACCATTTCCGTGCCGCTGATCGTCGACGGCAAGGCCATTGGCGTGGTCGGGGTCGACATCGCCCTCGACGCCCTGCAAGCGGCCGCCGTGGATTCCCAGCGCAACCTGTTCAACAACGCCGGGCACATGCTGATCGTCTCCGGCAGCGGCGTGCTCGGTGCCGACAGTTCCGACGCAACCAAGGTCGGCAAGAAAATCACTGACACCCTCGGCGCCGACGGCAAGGACCTGCTGCAACTGATCAACAGCGGCACACCGAAGATTCTCGAACAGGGCGAGCTGATTCGCGCCGTGTATCCGGTCGACCCGATTGGCAACTCGCGGGCCTGGGGCGTGGTCATCGACCTGCCGAAACAGGTGCTGCTGGCCGACTCGGTCAAGCTGCAAGCGGTGCTCGACGACGCGCAGGAAACCGGTGTGATCACCGCGCTGCTGGTCGCTGTGGTCGCCGGCCTGATTGGTCTGCTGCTGATCTGGCTGACCGCGTCCGGCGTCACCCGGCCGATCAACAGCGTTGCCGAAATGCTGAAGAACATTGCCAGCGGCGAAGGCGATCTGACCCAGCGCCTGAACTACAGCAAGAAAGATGAACTGGGCGAACTGGTGAACTGGTTCAACCGCTTCCTCGACAAGCTGCAACCAACCATCGCCCAGATCAAGCAGAGCATCACCGAGGCCCGGGGCACCGCCGATCAGTCTTCGGAAATTGCGCGCCAGACCAGTGAAGGCATGCAGGTGCAGTTCCGCGAAATCGATCAGGTCGCCACCGCGTCCAACGAAATGAGCGCCACCGCCCACGATGTCGCCAACAGCGCCTCGAACGCCGCCAACGCGGACAAGGGTGCCGATCAATCGGCCAGGGACGGCATGTCGATCATCGAACGCAGCACCCGCGACATCAATCAACTGGCCGACGAAGTCAGCAAAGCGGTGACCGAAGTCGAAGCGCTGGCGGTCAACAGCGAGCAAATCGGCTCGGTGCTGGAAGTGATCCGCAGCATCGCCGAACAGACCAACCTGCTGGCCCTGAACGCCGCCATCGAAGCGGCCCGCGCCGGTGAGAGCGGCCGTGGTTTCGCGGTGGTGGCCGATGAAGTGCGCAACCTCGCCAAACGCACCCAGGATTCGGTGGAAGAAATCCGCATCGTCATCGAGCGCATCCAGACTGGTACCCGTGGCGTGGTCGCGACCATGCACTCGAGCCAGACCCAGGCCCACAACAACGCCGGGCAGATCCGTCAGGCGGTGGACGCACTGGGCAAGATCAGCGATGCGGTGACGGTGATCAGCGACATGAACCTGCAGATCGCCAGCGCCGCCGAGCAGCAGAGCGCGGTGGCCGAAGAGGTCAACCGCAATGTCTCGGCGATTCGCACCGTCACCGAGACACTGACCGAGCAAGCCACTGAGTCGGCAGCGATCAGCAGCCAGCTCAATGCACTGGCCAGTCAGCAGATGAAATTGATGGATCAGTTCCGCGTATAAGCCACACCGTTGAACCCTGTGGGAGCGAGCTTGCTCGCGAATGCGGTCTGCCATTCAATGATGATGTTGAATGTGATGACCTCTTCGCGAGCAAGCTCGCTCCCACAGTGG
>NZ_QAIU01000246.1:0-10234 GCF_003061205.1 Pseudomonas sp. HMWF006 | reverse complement strand
CCTCGATAATCAGGATGCCGTCGGCACCGTTGCCGCCTTTAAAGTTGTACGGGCACGACGGCTTGGCCAAAGCACCTCCACCACCTGCACCAGGATTTACGGCCCCCTCCCCCTCACGACTGGCGCCGCCCGAAGCGTTACCACCCGGTCCAAATTTGCTCGGACCTCCTTCACCGGATGTACAAAGAGCCAGTGTCGGCCCGCTCACTCCGCCACCGCCCTGGCCATTTGCATTGAGGGTCGATCCACCTGATGCCAACTCAGAGTTTGGGCTTCGGCCAAGTTGCAGAGGCGGTACACCGTTGAGCGAGAATCCTCCGCCGTATCCTCCTGGTGCAGCGATTCCGGCAAAAGAGGTTGTCCCCCCATTGAGACCGACATTTACAACAACGCCCACGCCACCCTTACCGATAGTGATCTGCTGACCATCGAACCCTTGAGTCAGCCAGCCTTCTGCGTAAGCGCCAGCACTACCACCGCAACCAGCGGACAGCTGAGTGTTGGCTGTCGAGGCAGCCCCTCCGCCGGCACCGCCACCACCTTGCAGTCTGTATTTGATTTTTTTGGTGTCGGGACCCGATTGATAAAGATCGTTGGCCTTGAAAATCCGGGTTCTCAGATAACGTCCAGAAGAGTTGCGAACTTCAACAGCGAGAGCGGCGACGTCGATGCTTCCTTGATTGACCGCCGCGTTCCAGGCTTTGATGCACCACATCACCGCCAGGTTGCGTGGACGCGTAACTCCCAATGCCCCAGTACTAACCGGAGTGGCGCCAGCGGTGAATACCGCATTGGAAACGCTGTAATCCGTCGTGTTATGAGGGTCAAGCCCATGTGCGTCCTGAAGTCCGGCATCTGATGCCATGTTATGCCAGAGGCCCGAAACTGCCGGATTAACATTGGAGGGGTCGAAAGACTGGAGGCTACCTTTTTGCCAACTGCCGATCGGACGTCCGCCATCTACACCACGCCCATGATCCCAACCGCGTAAAAACTCCCCACGCGCCTCAGGCAGCCGAAAATTCCCGACGCCCTCATCACCTTTGTTGAACTTGCCGCCCAGATAAGCGCTCAAGTCCGGGTAAGTCGCGCTGCTCTTGACGCTGTTGTCCAGCTCCAGAAAGCCCGGCGGCGGTGTATCGACCGGGAAGGCAACAATCGAACCTACCGGCAACGCCGAGGCCTTGGCGATCAGCGCTTCAACTTCGGCCTTGGTGTAGGAGTCCTTGATCCCGAACCCGGCCAACGTTTCAGGATTGGCCCCGGCAGTCGCCCGGCCATATTCATCAACCGTCAGACTCTTGTAAGTCCCGGCCGCAATCCCGGTTCGCCCCGCGAGCATCTTGAACGTCAGCGCAGTCGTGCCGAGGGTGATCGGCGCATTGGTGGTCAGATGCCACAACGAATCACCGTTCGCCGTGCCCTCCTCCACCATCACCGTCAGGCCCGGCGTCACCTTGGCGCTGGTGTTGGCATCGGTCGCCCGCACCCAGTCGCCGTTGGCGACGATCCACAGGCCGTTATCCTTGGCCAGGGTCTGGTTCGTCAGCAACACGCGGTCGCCAGCAATCACAGCTACGCCGTCGATCTGCTGCGCACCGTTCAACACGATGTTGGTCGAAGCCGCGACGCGCACCGATTGCTTGCCATCGAGTTTGCCAAGTTCTTCGGCGAGGTAACTCATGACCCAGGCACGAGTGGCCTTTACCACGGTGTCGTCGATCAGCAACGTCACCAGCGACGCATTACTGGTCTCGAAAATCGAGCGAATGTAGAACTCTTTACCCGAACCGGACGTGGCCAACACCGGTTTGAACGACTCCGGGTATTTGACGATGGCGTACAGAACGCCGGTGTCAGTCCACAGCCCTGCTTCCCGTACATACCAGCCGCCGACGTCCGGCGGAATGGTAACTTCGGCGAGTAACCAGCTCGGGTTTTTCTCGTCCTGGAACAGTGCGTTGAGTGGCCCGCGCCAGACTTCGCGTTTCAGCGCGGTGGCGGTCGCCGCCGGGTTGTAGACCGCGCCGCCGCCGTCGCCGACGGAAATCTGCGTCAGCTTGATCGGTGTGCCCGCGGCCTTGCACGCCGTTTCGTAGGCAATCCCTGCGTTGGTGAGCAGGGTGTAATAGTCAGCCATTCAGGCCCCCTGAGGATAAATTGTGGATGTTTCGACGGTGTACAACGCAGCGGCCATGAACGCCTCGCCAGAGGTTTCAAGCCCTTCGATGAACACCGGATAAACCGTGGTCAGTTCGCCGCAGAAAGTCGCAGCGGCGATGGAATGGCTGCCGAACGCGCTCAAGCCAACGGTTACCGAAAGAATGTCCCGCTCGCTCTTGGCATCCGCCAAGCGGCGGTCGAGACGAGCGTCGATTTCCGCGCTGTAGGGTTGCTCGCTGAAGGCGCGCACGGTGAAGCTGTAAGGCACGCCGGGCGGCGTTTGCTCGTACCAGGCGCGGACTTCGGGGCGCAGTTGTAAACCCTTCGCCGCGTTTTCCAGCGCCTTGCGAGTGCCGGCCTGGCGTGCGGTGGGCCAGGCCAGTTCGACGGTCAGGCGTTTTTCCGCTTCCGGTGCGCGGGTGCTCCATTCGGCGACGCCGCGATCCGCCGCCAGATACGGCAGGAACGCCACTGGCGTTTCGCTTGGATTCATCAGTTCAGGGAACGGCGGCGCGATGCGATCAAGCAGTGTGCCGAAGCCCAGATCCAGCCCCCGTTCGAGTGCCGAGCTGTTGGCCGGCAGCAGCGTCCGGCGATGCGTTGGCTCACTCATAGCGTCAGCACCTCAACCTCGACCGCCGTGCAGTACGGCGCCTGAAACGCAGTGGTCACGACCGGCGCCAGCGGTTCGAGAATCTGCAGTTGCACGGCGCCGGCGCTGTGCAGCGTGTAGTCGATCCAGCTCGGATCGACCCGCCCTTCGAGGCGATGACAACTGTCGGCGTAGGCCTGCAACTGCTGCTGCGCGGCGACTTTGGTCAGGCCTGAATCCGGCCCCGAATTGATCTTGGCGACGACGCGAATCTTGTAGCGCTGAATGTCGGCGGCCTTCACGGTGACGAGGTCGGTTTCCGGTCGTACATCCGGCCGGGCGAAGTGTTGACGCACGCCTTCCAGCAACGCTGCGGAAGGCGTGCCATCGCCGTCTCGCGACAGCACGGTGACCTGCACTTCCCCCGGCGCGGTACGACGACCATTACCATCCTTGACCTGTGCAGCGAGGCCGTCGGGGTTGAAGGTGTAAGTGACGTTGACCACACCCGCATCGGTGGACTCGACCTTCACCGACGGCCGTTCGCCGAGGGTGAATACCTCACGGCGATACTGCATCCGTGAACCCGCCGCCGGGGCATGCGGCGCCAGGTAATAACGCAGGCGTGCATCGTCATCGCTTTCGTAAATCGCGGGCACCGGCGGGAACGCTGTCGGGTCGCCCGGGTCGAGCAACTGCCGCTCCAGGCCCATGTCCGCCAACCGCGCATCGAGGTTGCTGCCGGTCGCCCACCACGCCAGCATCTGCTTGATGCGGGCGTTGTATTTGCGTTCGTGGGTTTGCAGCCGAACGCAGAAGGCTTCGAGCGCCATCGTCAGCAATTCGCTCTCGTTTTCCAGGCTGGTCTTGAGCTTTGCGGCACTCTCGGGCGAACGCGCACCGACGTATTCGACGACGAAGGTCTTGAACTCGGCGAGCAGCTCTTCGAACGCTTCGACAGTGATCAGCGCGGGTTCGGCCAACTGGTTCTGGCCGGGGATCAACATACTCATGTCACGACCTCGAAGGTTTGTTGACGGTTTTTCCAGGTGCCGGCGAAGCGCAGCAGCAAGCCGGCGCCCTGGCGGGTGGCGACGATCACTTGCGGCTGAAAATCGCTGATCCCGTTCTGCGTGTTGTAGAACGCCTGAGCCGCGTGGCTCTGGGCCAGAAGCAGAACGTCGTCACCGAGGTTCTGCCCCAGCAGCGTGGGGATCAGCGAGCCATAAAGGGGCCTTTTTTGCCGGGTGCCCAGCGGCGTGGTCAGGGCCCGGGTCGCGCGCTGCACAAACTGCAGCCAGTCGTCGACCGTGGCCCCGTTGTCTCTATCAATTCCGATCATGTTCAGGCTCTTGAATCAGGGGCTGATGACGCGGCCCTGGTGATCGACCAACGGGCCGCTGAAGTGCACGCCCGAGGCGTCGATGGTCAGGCCGACGGCGCCCAGTTGCAGGCTGATCGCTTGCGGCGTCATCGCCAGTTGCGCCGGGCCGATGCTCAGTTGCAGCGCCTGGCGAGAGCCAGTGAAGGCCGCCGGCCCGTTCTGCCAGTGCAGGGTGTGACTGGCGTCGTCGTAACCGCTTTCGCTGCCGTCGACATGCACCCGTCGCGTCAGCGTCGGTACCGTTGCCGTCGGCGGAAACCGGTCACTGTTCAGGCCGAACAGCGCCACACTTTGCGCGCCGCTTTCACCACTGCCGTAGTTAAACAACAGACACTGTTCGCCGACGCTCGGAATCCGCGATTCGCTCTGGGCGCCGGCACTCGGATTGAAGAATTTGATGGCCGGCGTGAGCAAACCACCGTGGCTGACCTGGCAGGTATTGCTCGCAGCATCGACGGTCTGGCAAATGCCGATGCGGCAGAAGCTTTCGGCGCGTCGGTGCAGGTCGTCGATCTCCGCTTCCATCTCGGCCAGCCGCTCGATGATCGGGCCGAGTTGCATGCGCAATAGTCCGTCGAACATCTCAGGCCTCCAGCGCGGTGTATTGGTCGGGGTCGTCGATGTTGCTGACTTCCCAGGTACGGGCGAATTTCGGCGTGCCGAGCGGATCGTCGAGCAAGGTCGGGCCGAGGTAGAGGGTCTGATTGAACGACAGCGTCCAGGCTTTGTATTGCTGATCGCCGCGGATGAGCAATGACGGCAGGCCATCAATGTTCATTGGCAGATCGCATTGATCGCCGGGCAAGCTCCAGCGGTTGTCGGTGATCAGGTTTTTCAGCACCGCGATCAGATCGCACGCTGCAAATGCGCTGGCGGCAAGGGCCGGGATGACTTGCAGGGACACCGTCATGACATGAGCAATGCGTCCGTCCGCGGCGCGCTCTCCCGGTCCATTCCGCTCGAAGTTGATCAACACCCAGGCCTGATCGCCCGGCGCAGTGAAATCATCGTGATTGCCGACATTGAGGTTGAGTCCGGCAGTGTTGCGCAGTGTCGTCGCGATGGCTGTGAACAGTTGCGACGGCTGCTGGATCGGTGTGGGCATACATGACCTCCTTTTCAATCGTCCACGCGCAGCCCTGCCGCCAAAATGGCGGCACGGAGAAGTACTAAAGTTAAGGTTGGTCGCGAGGCGGAACTTCGCAGACGCCGATGCGCTTGGCGGCCCAGCGTTCGTACAACCCGATGGCGACGTCGGCGCCGGCCATCGCTGTCAGGCAACCGAATGCGCCGGCGGCCCAGATCGAAAGACCGGCGGCGTACAGCAGCATGATTGCCGAGACGCCGCAGATCATGCAGGCGCCAGAGCGCAAGGCAAGGCGTCGCAGCAGTGACCAGCCACGGGCGCCCTCCTTGTCGGCGCGCCACATTTCGCCGGACACCCCGCCGACGACGGCGAGGAGGATGACCAGCCAGATCGGCATGTCCGCCAACGCTTGTTGCTCGTTTGTCATGTCACGCCTCCGGAAGTATTGGGTGAGTGGTGTGTGTTGGGATCAATCGCATTCTCTTGAGGCAGGCATTCCAAAAAGCCCGGCGCTGAGGCTGGGCTTTTCAGTAATGCGCTCTCGATAGAGGGTGTGACGGTCATGACCGAATCAGAAAGGAGCGACCGGCCAGTTGACGGTGGATGGATAGCCGGATTGTTTGTTCATGTCGCTGAGACCAACGCAGTACTGTTTGTAAGCGAGCAACAGCGCTTGTTCTTCAGGTGTGGCAACACCAAGGTCGACCTTGTAGTGCAGGGAATTCAACATCAACCACTGCCCTGCCGCAGAAAGAAGCTCCAGAGCTTCCTGCGCTACATCTTTTTCCATCTCTTGAGAGGTGGGTTCACTGAACTCCCAATCAACATAATTTGTCGTCGTCCCCTTCCATCCCACCTGGACTGCCGGGTTTGCTGTGATATCCACCCAAAAACCATTCGACAACTTTGCTTCTACTGGCATGGCCGTAGGCTTCTCGACAGCGTCGACAATCACCAGAACTTTGTTGAAGGGTTTGGAATAGTTGAAGCGAACAAAAGCATAGCGGTTCATTTGTTTCTCCTGCTGGCACTCATTGCGAAGATTGGCTTGAGGCTCTGAGTAAACATCGCAGGCACTGTTGAATCGCCCGGTTATGCACCGGGCTCTTCAGCGTCGCACTGCGGATTTCAAATAGTGATGTTGCGGTGCAAGAAGCGCTGTTTATGGAACTTCAGGCCAGTTGACCGTCAGCGGATAACCAGACTGTTTGTTGACGTTGCTCAGATCAATGAAGAACTGCTTATATTCCAGTAGCGCAGCTTTCTCAGCCGGCGTGGCCAGCCCCAGCTCAACCTTTTGCACCAAGGCCGACGTCGCCAGCGTGGTATTGGCTTTATCGAGACGATTGGTTCTTGCGTTACGCAATTGCATAGCCAGCAAGGACGGCTGGCCCCACATATCGCTGTCGGTAAATGTCCAGACGCCGTTGGTGTTTACCGCGTTCCAGGAGTAATCGATCTTCGGCAGTGCGCTGACATCCACCCAGACTTGATCTGCCGGAAACTCATCGGTGATCGGGTTAGCGGTTTCAAAAATGTTGTCGACCTTGCCAGCAACGACACGTGCGTACTTCTTCATGTTCATCTTCCTTTTTGATTGCCGGCATTGCGGCATTTCAGATCCTGCCCAGGCAGGCATTCCAAAAAGCCCGGCAATCTGCCGGGCTTTTCAGTAATGCGCTCCTTCGCCTTCCTTCAAATCCTGTGTTCGAGAAGGAAGCTGACTTTTCGGCGCTACTGGCGCGGTACGAGTCCATTCAGATTGTTTTTCCGACCGCGGTCCCTGCCCGCCGGATAACTGCTTCTGGTGCTTTACGCTGCACACCCGGGTCAGTTGCCAACCCTCTGAACCGTTGAGGCCGGTTCATCGCTGCCTGTTCTTGTGGAACTAAAGAGCTGTCTTGCTCAGCCGCTTTGTCGAGCGGCTTGGTGGCAAGGATATGCACTCATGCATATGCAGTCAATGCGTAAATGCATTTATTTTTGCACGAGAAATGCGCGAATGCATGAAAGCTCCGCGGCTAAAGGGTTTGAGGTTTTTACGCAGACGAAAAAAAACCCGCCGAGGCGGGTTCTATCTGAAGGTGTTCAGGCTAACGGGCGTACATGCCCCACCAGAAGACGTGACCGAGGATGACGATCTGCTCGTCCTGCATATCCTGGAAGCTGTAGTCCTCGTCCGGATGCTCGTCACGGTTGAAACTGCGCAGACGGATACCGGTCGGCAGACGGTAGAGCTGCTTCACGCGCAACTGACCGTTGTGGTTGATCGCGTACAGGTCGCCATCAATGATGTCGCCGATGCCACACTTGCCGGCATTCACACCGACGGTGGCGCCGTCACGCAGCACCGGCAACATGCTGTTGCCGCGGACTGTCACGCACTTGGCCTGGTCGAACTGCACACCGTTATGGCGCAGGCTGCGCTTGCCGAAGCGCAGGCTGGAGCGTTCGCTCTCTTCGATGACGAATCTTCCTGATCCAGCAGCCAATTCAACCTCGCGAAGAAAGGGCACCGACACCTCGTCGTCATCGACAGGGGTATCGTCGTCCCACAGGCTTATGTCCTTGAGTTCCGCATGCACGTCATCACGCGCGCCACCGGTCGCGGTCGCGACATCGGCGCGACCGCGCAATTGATCGGTGCTCACATTGAAGTACTCGGCGATCTTCGAGATATGTTTATCCGAGGGATCGACGATCTTCCCGCTGAGAATCCGCGAGAGAGTGGATTGAGGCACGCCGGTGCGACGGTGGAGCTCCGTAGGGGAGATCCCGTGCTGATCGAGCAGTGCTCTTAAGACGGAGGATACGTTGCGTTTTTGCATAACGCGCATAGTGCTTGAAGTTTTTCGCGAAGACAAATGCTGATTTGCATAAATCGTGCATAATTCTCAATTTTCTGAGAAAACTGCCAGTGAGCCGTCATGCCTGCGTCGAGCGGACTGCCCATGGTAACCTTGCGCCCATCGCGGAAAAGCCTGGGCCTTGCCCCGCTTCTACCCCACATCTTTTAACGAGTTGCCCGACAATCCGATGAATAAAGCCGTCTCCGACCTGTCCTCCCACACTCCGATGATGCAGCAATACTGGCGCCTGAAGAACCAGCACCCGGATCAGCTGATGTTCTATCGCATGGGCGACTTCTACGAGATCTTCTATGAAGATGCGAAGAAGGCCGCCAAGCTGCTCGACATCACGCTGACCGCCCGTGGGCAGTCGGCAGGACAGGCGATTCCGATGTGCGGGATTCCTTATCACGCAGCGGAAGGTTACCTGGCGAAACTGGTCAAGCTCGGCGAGTCGGTGGTGATCTGCGAGCAGGTCGGCGACCCGGCCACCAGCAAAGGGCCGGTGGAACGTCAGGTAGTGCGAATCATCACGCCGGGCACAGTCAGCGATGAAGCGCTGCTGGATGAGCGTCGCGACAACCTGATCGCCGCCGTGCTGGGTGACGAGCGCCTGTTCGGTGTGGCGGTGCTGGACATCACCAGCGGCAACTTCACCGTGCTGGAGATCAAGGGCTGGGAGAACCTGCTGGCGGAGCTGGAGCGGGTCAATCCAGTGGAGCTGTTGATCCCGGATGACTGGCCGAAAGACCTGCCGGCGGAAAAACGCCGTGGGGTACGGCGTCGTGCACCGTGGGATTTCGAGCGCGATTCGGCGCTGAAGAGTCTCTGCCAGCAATTCTCCACTCAGGATCTGAAAGGCTTCGGCTGCGAAACCCTGACGCTGGCCATCGGCGCCGCCGGTTGCCTGCTGGCCTACGCCAAGGAAACCCAGCGCACCGCCCTGCCCCACTTGCGCAGCCTGCGTCACGAACGTCTTGATGACACCGTCGTGCTCGATGGCGCGAGCCGGCGCAATCTGGAGCTGGACACGAACCTTGCCGGTGGCCGCGACAACACCCTGCAATCGGTGGTCGATCGCTGCCAGACCGCGATGGGCAGCCGCCTGCTGACCCGCTGGCTGAACCGTCCGCTGCGCGATCTGAGCGTGCTGCTGGCGCGACAGACTTCGATCACTTGCCTGCTCGACGGCTACCGCTTCGAAAAGCTGCAACCACAGCTCAAGGAAATCGGCGACATCGAGCGGATTCTCGCGCGGATCGGGCTGCGCAATGCCCGTCCCCGTGACCTCGCCCGTCTGCGCGATGCGCTCGGCGCGTTGCCGCAACTGCAAGTGGCGATGACCGATCTGGAAGCGCCACACCTGCAAGGTCTGGCGACCACCACCAGCACCTACCCGGAACTGGCGGCGCTGCTGGAAAAAGCCATCATCGACAACCCGCCTGCGGTGATCCGCGACGGCGGCGTGCTGAAAACCGGTTACGACAGTGAACTCGACGAGCTGCAATCGCTGAGCGAGAACGCCGGCCAGTTCCTGATTGACCTGGAAGCCCGGGAAAAGGCCCGTACCGGCCTGGCCAACCTGAAAGTCGGCTACAACCGTATTCACGGCTACTTTATCGAGCTCCCGAGCAAGCAGGCAGAATCCGCTCCGGCGGACTACATTCGTCGCCAGACCCTCAAGGGCGCCGAGCGCTTCATCACGCCGGAACTGAAAGAATTCGAAGACAAGGCGCTGTCCGCCAAGAGCCGTGCCCTCGCCCGCGAGAAGATGCTCTACGAGGCCCTGCTGGAAGACCTGATCAGCCAGTTGCCACCGCTGCAGGACACTGCCGGCGCTCTGGCCGAGCTGGACGTGCTGAGCAACCTCGCCGAGCGTGCGCTGAACCTTGACCTGAACTGCCCGCGCTTCGTCAGCGAGCCGTGCATGCGCATCACCCAGGGCCGTCACCCGGTGGTCGAGCAAGTGCTGACCACGCCGTTCGTGGCCAACGACCTGAGCCTGGATGACAACACGCGGATGCTGGTAATTACCGGCCCGAACATGGGTGGTAAATCCACCTACATGCGCCAAACCGCGTTGATCGTGCTGCTGGCACACATCGGCAGCTTCGTACCGGCAGCCAGTTGCGAATTGTCGCTGGTGGACCGGATCTTCA
>NZ_QAIU01000245.1:20746-21667 GCF_003061205.1 Pseudomonas sp. HMWF006 | reverse complement strand
CCCACGTTCCGACGTGGCGCTGCTGAAAATCGAAGGCAAGGATCTGCCAGTGCTGAAGCTTGGCAAATCCCAGGACCTGAAAGCCGGCCAGTGGGTCGTTGCCATCGGTTCGCCGTTCGGCTTCGACCACACCGTGACCCAAGGCATCGTCAGCGCCGTGGGCCGTAGCCTGCCGAACGAAAACTACGTGCCGTTCATCCAGACCGACGTGCCGATCAACCCGGGTAACTCCGGTGGTCCGCTGTTCAACCTGAATGGTGAAGTGGTCGGGATCAACTCGCAGATCTACACCCGTTCCGGTGGCTTCATGGGCGTGTCGTTCGCCATTCCGATCGACGTGGCGATGGATGTGTCCAACCAGTTGAAGAGCGGTGGCAAGGTCAGCCGCGGTTGGCTTGGTGTGGTCATTCAGGAAGTGAACAAGGATCTGGCCGAGTCGTTCGGTCTGGAAAAGCCGGCCGGTGCGCTGGTGGCACAGATCCAGGATGACGGTCCGGCGGCCAAGGGCGGTCTGCAAGTCGGCGACGTGATTCTGAGCATGAACGGCCAGCCGATTGTCATGTCCGCTGACCTGCCGCATCTGGTCGGCGCACTGAAGGCGGGCGCGAAAGCCAATCTTGAAGTGATTCGTGAAGGCAAGCGCAAGAACGTCGAGCTGACGGTGGGTGCGATTCCGGACGAAGACAAGGCGCTGGACGCGCTGCCGAAGTCGGGCACTGAAAGCACCAGCAATCGCCTTGGTGTTTCGGTAGGCGAGCTGACCGCCGAGCAGAAGAAAACCTACGACCTTAAAGGTGGTGTGGTGATCAAGGAAGTGCAGGATGGTCCTGCGGCCTTGATCGGTCTGCAGCCGGGTGACGTGATCACTCACCTGAACAACCAGGCCATCGGCTCCACCAAGGAGTTCGCCGACATCGCCAA
>NZ_QAIU01000245.1:0-20713 GCF_003061205.1 Pseudomonas sp. HMWF006 | reverse complement strand
AAAAACAAACCGCCTCGAAAGAGGCGGTTTTTTATGCCTGAAGCTTTTTGCCGAAAGACAGAATCAGCCCATCATGTCCTTGATCATGCGCTCCTGCTCCATCAGCTCGCGCTGGCGGGCATCAATACGCGACGACAGCGGGAAGTTGCTGCCTGCCTTGCGCTTGGCAAAATCCAGTTGCTGGATCGCCTGACGGTAATCGCCGACCAGTGCAAAGTACTCGGCGCGCGCCTGATGCAAACCGATGATGTTGCCTGACAAGCCCCGGGTTTCAGCGACCTGATACCAGACGTCCGGATCATCCGGGCGCGACTTGAGCAAGCCTTCCAGGGCCTTCTCGGCATCGGCTGTGCGGTTCTGCTTCAGCAGTAGATCCACGCGCACCTGATTCAGTGGATAGTTGCCCGGATACTGCGTGAGCATCCGGTCCACCCGCGATTGCGCATCTGCCAGGCGATTATTGGTGATGTCCAGATCGACCTGCGCAAGGTTGTAGATGATTTCGTTCGGCGCCGCTGCCAGCAGTGGCTTGAGATTCTCCCGAGCCTCGTTCAACTGGCCGCCCTTGATCTGGGCGATTGCGAGACCGTAGCGTGCGACGTTGTTCTTCGGGTTCTCATCCAGTTGTGCACGGAAGCGTTTGGCACTCAGCCCCGGGGTTTCTTCGTAGATCAGTTGCACGCGCGCGCGGATCAGTTGATAGCGCAGGCTGTCTTCGATGCCGCCGGGTTTGGCCTGTTCGGCACGGTTGCGGGTGTCGGCGATACGCGATTCAGTGACCGGGTGAGTCAGCAGGAACTCCGGCGGCTTGGCGTCGAAGCGATACTGGCGCATCAGGCGTTCGAACATGGTCGGCATCGAGCGCGGGTCGTACCCTGCCTTTTCCAGATTGAGGATGCCGATGCGGTCGGCTTCCTGTTCGTTCTGACGGGAGAATGTGCGTTGTGACTGAATCGCCGCCGCCTGGGTGCCGGCGATGGTCGCGATGCCGGCGTCACCGCCGCCCGCTGCGGCGATGACGATCCCGGCCAGCAGGGCAGCCATCATCGGCACCTGCATCCGCTGGGACGCCTCGACGCCGCGGGCAAAGTGACGTTGCGACAAGTGAGCCAGTTCGTGGGCCAGTACCGAAGCGTATTCGCCTTCGGTCTGTGCATTGAGGAACAGGCCGCCGTTGACCCCGACCACGCCGCCCGGTGCCGCGAAGGCGTTGAGTTGCGGGCTGTTGATCAGAATGAATTCAAGGCGGCGGTCGGTGACCTGACTGGTTTCCACCAGCTTGTAGACGCTGGATTCGACGTAGTCCTTGAGCTGCGGATCGTTGAGCTGTGCAACCTGGCTGCGCAGCATGGCCAGCCAGGCCCGACCGAGCTGGTATTCCTGTTGCGGCGAGACAATGGCAGAACTGGCGTCGCCAAGTGACGGCAGATCGTCGGCAAAGCCCGGTGAGGCGAGCAGGCAAGCGAGCGTCAGCAGGGTAGGGCGCAGAAAAGTCATGCACAAAGCCTTAGAAGACAAAGACCTTACTGTAGCCGGACACCGGGCTTGCGACCAGATATTCTAGGCAGCTCGAATGACCTGATCCGGAGTGACGCAATGACTGACGCTGTAGCCCATGACGTGGAACTGGACGCCAGTGGCCTTAATTGTCCGTTGCCGTTACTCAAGGCAAAAATGGAACTCAACAAGCTCCCGAGCGGTGCGGTGCTCAAGGTGATCGCCACGGATGCGGGCTCGCAACGCGATTTCCGCACCTTCGCCCGCTTGGCCGGTCATGCGCTGCTGCGCGAAGAAGACGACGCCGGTGTTTACCGTTACTGGTTGAAAAAAGCCTGAAACCGACAGCGTAAAAGCCCTGAGGATTATTGATGTTCAAAGTGTTACGCGACTGGATTCAGCGCTACTTTTCCGATGAAGAGGCGGTGGTGCTGGCGGTGCTGTTGATTCTCGCCTTCACGGCTGTGCTCACCCTCGGCGGAATGCTGGCCCCGGTGTTGGCCGGGATGGTGCTCGCTTATCTGATGCAGGGCCTGGTGGTGACGCTCGAGCGACTGCGGGTGCCGGGTGGTGCGGCGGTGGGGCTGGTATTTGCGCTGTTCATGGGCGTGCTGATGCTGTTTATCGTCGTGGTGCTGCCGTTGCTCTGGCATCAGGTGATCACGCTGTTCAACGAACTGCCGGGCATGCTTGCCAAGTGGCAATCGTTGCTCCTGCTGCTGCCAGAGCGGTACCCGCATCTGGTCTCCGATGAGCAGGTGCTGCAGGCCATCGAAGCGGCGCGTGGCGAGATCGGCAAATTCGGGCAATGGGCGCTGACGTTTTCGCTGTCGAGCCTGCCGCTGCTGGTCAACATCATGATCTATCTGGTGTTGGTGCCGATCCTGGTGTTCTTCTTCCTCAAGGACCGGTCGATGATCGGCGAGTGGGTGCGCGGCTATTTGCCCCGCGAGCGCGCTCTGATCACCCGGGTCGCGCAGGAAATGAACCGGCAGATCGCCAACTACATTCGCGGCAAGGTGATCGAAATCGTGATTTGCGGTGGCGTGACTTACATCGGCTTCGTTGCGCTGGGGCTCAATTACGCGGCGCTGCTGGCGTTGTTGGTGGGTGTGTCGGTGGTGGTGCCTTATGTCGGCGCTGTGGTGGTGACGGTGCCCGTGCTGTTGATCGCCTTGTTCCAGTGGGGCTGGAGCGATCAGTTCATCTATCTGATGGCGGTCTACGGGATCATTCAGACGCTGGACGGCAACGTGCTGGTGCCGCTGCTGTTTTCGGAGGCGGTCAACCTGCACCCGGTGGCGATCATTTGTGCAGTGCTGTTGTTTGGCGGGCTGTGGGGCTTTTGGGGGGTGTTCTTTGCGATCCCGCTGGCGACGCTGTTCAAGGCTGTGCTTGATGCCTGGCCGCGCAAGGAACCGGTGGTGGCGCCTTTGCTGTAAATCGGGCTGAGGCGTGGGGTCTCATCGCTGGCAAGCCAGCTCCCACAGGGTTTCAGGCGCATACAAAACCTGTGGGGGGCGGCTTGCCAGCGATGGCGTCAGTGAGAGCGACGCCAAAACATCAGGCTTTATTCAAATCCTGAGCCGCTGCCAGCACCGCATCCACATGCCCCGGCACTTTCACGCCGCGCCATTCCTGGCGCAGTACACCGTTCTTGTCGATCAGGAACGTGCTGCGATCAACGCCCAGGTATTCCTTGCCGTACAGCTTCTTCAACTTGATCACGTCGAACAGCTGGCAAACGGCTTCGTCCTTGTCGCTGATCAGCTCGAACGGAAACGCCTGCTTGCACTTGAAGTTTTCGTGGGACTTCAGGCTGTCGCGGGAGATACCGAAAATTTCCGTGTTGGCTGCCTGGAATGCCGCGTACTGATCACGAAAACCCTGGCCTTCAGTGGTGCAGCCCGGAGTGCTGTCTTTCGGGTAGAAGTAGATCACCACTTGTTTGCCTTTCAGGGCAGACAGGCTGACGGTCTGCCCGCTGGTGGCAGGGGCTTCGAAATCCGTAACCGGTTGGTCGATGACAACGGCCATGAAAGCTTCCTTACATTGGGTTTTGTGGGCGCCAGGGTTCGATCAGCGCATCCAGGTTCATCGCGTCGGCGAAGTCGAGGAACTGATCACGCAGCCAGCTGATCTGTGTGCCGGCCGGCAGCGTCACGGTGAACGTGGCGTTGAGCATGGTGCCGCCGGTCTGGGGTGCCTGATACGTGTCGCAGGTCAGGTTTTCCAGCTCGACGTTGTGATCCATGAAGAACTGGCACAGCTCATTGATGATGTCAGGGCGATACGCCGAGCTGACATAAGCCACGTACGGCAACGCTTGCGGGCGGTTTTCCAGCGCCGCACTGCGCACCACGTTGACGGTGAAAGCGTGCCGTTTGGCCAGCACCGGCAGGCTGCCTTCGAGGCGGGCCAGCGCGTCCCAGCTACCGGAAATCTCCAGCACCAGCGCACTGCATTCGCCGTGGCGGGTCAGGCGGGAGGTGACGACGGCGCAGCGATTTTCATGGCTGGCGCGGCACAGGACGTTAGTCAGCTCCATGGGGTTGGCGCCAAGGGCACTGATGACAAGGAATTGTTCGCGAACTGTGGGGGTGGACATGCAGCATTCCTAAAGCGATGAGCGGTCGGTAGGTTGACGGGCGTTGGTCGTCGGAGCGAGCCTGCGTGCCTGTTCAGGCTGTCCGTTCAAAAGGCCCGGCCAGCGCTCGCGGCTCGCTCCACTATAGCGGGAGCGCGTCGATGCGACGCAGGAACGGGGCCTGGGAGGCCGAAAAGGGAGGCTGGAACCCGGCGTACAAGCTGATCAGTACCGATCAAAGTCTGAAGGGTAGCGAAAAGCGACGCCAAGGGGAATGGCGGCAGCGCAGTACTTCGCTTGTGCAAGCATCTTGGCGCCAGTACCATTACCGCTCTCTTTTTCCGGCAGGAGCGGTTTCATGATTGCGGGCAGTATGGTGGCACTGGTCACTCCCATGGATGCACAAGGGCGTCTGGACTGGGACAGCCTCAGCAAACTCGTGGACTTCCATCTCAAGAACGGCACCCATGCCATTGTCGCGGTCGGTACTACCGGCGAGTCGGCAACCCTTGATGTAGAAGAACACATCGCCGTGATCAAAGCCGTGGTCAAACAGGTTGCCGGGCGCATTCCGGTCATCGCCGGTACTGGCGCCAACTCCACCCGCGAAGCCGTCGAACTGACCCGCAACGCCAAGGAAGCCGGCGCCGATGCCTGCCTGCTGGTTGTTCCTTACTACAACAAGCCGACTCAGGAAGGTCTGTACCAGCACTTCAAGCACATCGCTGAAGCGGTCGACATTCCGCAGATTCTCTACAACGTTCCCGGCCGCACCTCCTGCGATATGCAGGCCGAGACCGTGATTCGCCTGTCCAGCGTGCCGAACATCGTCGGCATCAAGGAAGCCACCGGCGACCTCAAGCGCGCCAAGGCCATCATCGACGGCGTGAGCAAGGACTTCATCGTGCTGTCCGGCGATGATCCGACCGCCGTCGAACTGATCCTGCTGGGCGGCAAAGGCAACATCTCGGTAACTGCCAACGTCGCTCCGCGCGAAATGGCCGACCTGTGTGAGGCCGCGCTCAAGGGCGACGCCGACACCGCACGGGCCATCAACGAAAAACTGATGCCGCTGCACAAAGACCTGTTCATCGAAGCCAACCCGATTCCGGTCAAGTGGGCTCTGGTTGAAATGGGCCTGATGCACGAAGGCATCCGCCTGCCGCTGACCTGGCTGAGCGCACCTTGTCATGAAACGCTTCGCTCGGCCCTGCGCCAGTGCAGCGTCCTGGTTTAATTGAGGAAGTACAACGCATGAAGCGAATGGCCGGACTTTCCGCACTTGCCTTGATTATCTCCAGCACCAGCGGCTGTGGATGGGTCTGGGGGCCGGAAGGTTATTTCCGCGACCGTGGAAGCGATTACCTGCAAGCGCAACAGACTGCACCGATGCAACTGCCACCGGATGTCAGCACCTCCAAACGTCTGGATCCGCTGTTGCCGATCCCGCGCAACGTCGCTGACGACACTGCCAAGGGTGAGTACATCGTTCCACGTCCTCAACCGTTGTCGGCCGTTGCCGATGCCAGCGATTACTCGCTGCAGAAGAGCGGTGACTCACGTTGGGTCGTGGCACAGCATCCGCCGGCCGAAGTCTGGCCAGTGGCTGTGCAGTTCTTCCAGGACAACGGTTTCCGTCTGGATGAACAGCGTCCGCAAACCGGTGAATTCACCACCACCTGGCAGCATTCCGATGAACTGTCCGCCTCCATGGCCAAGCGCCTGAGCGCGGCCGGTATCGCCAGCGACAGCGAAACCCGCGTTCGTGTGCGTATCGAGCCAGGTGTGCAGCGCAACACCAGCGAAATCTACGTGGTCAGCGCCGAGCGTCCTGCCGGCAGCACCGCCGACGTGGCCTTCACCAACCGTTCGGTCAACACTGGCCTGGACGCAGCGCTGGTCGACGACATGCTGGCGAGCATGAGCCGTATCTCCGAGAAGGGCGGTTCCGTGTCGATGCTTGCTTCCCGTGACTTCGATACGCCGAGCCGTGTCAGCCTCAGCGAAGACGGCAGCGGTAACCCGGTGTTGAACGTCGGTACCGATCTGGACCGTGCCTGGTCGAGCGTCGGCCGTGCACTGGAACAGGGTGAATGGCGCGTTGAAGACATCAACCGCAGCCTGGGCCTGTACTACATCAACCTGGCCGAAAAAGCCGAGAAGAAAGACGAAAAGCCTGGTTTCTTCAGCAGCCTGTTCGGCAGTGCGCCGAGCAAGGAAGAAGTGGAAGCCCGCGCCGAGCGCTATCAGGTTCGCCTGAGCAAGGTTGGCGAGAGCATTCAGGTGACCGTCGAGAAAAACATCAACACCGTCGCACCGGCTGACGTGGCGCGCAAAGTGTTGAGCGTGATTCAGGACAATCTGGGCTGATCACATGCGTTTTGCCGTTCTCGGCAGCGGTAGCCAAGGGAACGGCACGCTGATCGCCAGTGCTGATACGTATGTGCTGGTGGATTGTGGTTTTTCCCTGCGGGAAACCGAAAAACGCCTGTTGCGCCTGGGTGTGCACCCGGCGCAACTGAGCGCGATACTTGTGACCCACGAACATGCCGACCACGTGCATGGCGTGGGTTTACTGTCTCGGCGCTACAATCTGCCGGTCTACCTCAGTCGCGGCACACTGCGCGGGATGCGCAAACCGATTGAACCCGCAGGCTATCTGGCCGGCGGCGAGCAACTGCAGATCGGTGCTCTGAACATCGGGGTCATTGCCGTGGCCCATGATGCGCAGGAACCGACCCAGTACGTCTTCAGTGATCAACAGCAGCGGCGCTTCGGCCTGCTGACCGACCTGGGTTCCTACTGCGAGCGGGTGCTGGACGGTTATCGGGATCTCGATGCGTTGATGATCGAGTCCAACCATTGCCGCGACATGCTGGCCCGTGGTCACTATCCGTACTTTCTCAAGCAACGGGTGGGCGGCGAGCTGGGACATTTGAACAACCATCAGGCGGCATTCCTGGTGGCCGAGTTGGGCTGGCAGGGCCTGCAACACCTGGTCCTGGCCCATCTGAGCAGCAAGAACAACCTGCCGCAACTGGCCCGGCAATGTTTTGTCGACACCCTCGGGTGCGATCCGGACTGGCTGCAACTGGCCGATCAAGATTCAGGGCTCGACTGGCGCCACATCGCCTAGCCCACCTACTTAGCAAGCGGAGCCCATCATGGAAAAACGTGAAGAACTCTACCGCGGCAAAGCCAAATCGGTTTACAAAACCGACGACGCTGACCGCTTGATCCTGCTGTTTCGCAACGACACCTCGGCGTTCGACGGCAAGCGTATCGAGCAGCTCGACCGCAAAGGCATGGTGAACAACAAGTTCAACGCCTTCATCATGCAGAAACTCGAAGCGGCCGGCATTCCGACCCAATTCGACAAACTGCTGGGCGACAACGAGTGCCTGGTGAAGAAGCTCGACATGATTCCGGTCGAGTGCGTTGTGCGTAACTATGCCGCCGGCAGCCTGGTCAAGCGCCTGGGCGTTGAAGAGGGCATGAAGCTCAACCCTTACACCTTCGAACTGTTCCTGAAGGACGACGCCAAGGGCGACCCGTTCATCAACGAATCCCACGTCGTGGCATTCGGCTGGGGCACCACCGAACAACTGGCGCGCATGAAAGAACTGTCGCTCAAGGTCAACGAAGTCCTGAGCAAACTGTTCGACGACGCCGGCCTGTTGCTGGTCGACTTCAAGCTTGAGTTCGGCGTGTTCAGCGACGGCTCGATCGTCCTGGGCGACGAGTTCAGCCCGGACGGCTGCCGTCTGTGGGACAAGGACACCAAGAAGAAGATGGACAAGGACCGCTTCCGTCAGGGCCTCGGTGACGTCATCGAAGCCTACGAAGAAGTCGCCAATCGTCTGGGTGTACCGCTTTAATCGACGCAAGCATCTGATAGCACGGAAAAAATTTCGTTTGGGGGGTTCGCAACCAGCGAAAGTGTTGTTATGATGCGCGCCGTTGGAGAGATGCCAGAGTGGCCGAATGGGACGGATTCGAAATCCGTTGTACCTTCACCGGTACCTAGGGTTCGAATCCCTATCTCTCCGCCATTACATAGAAAAAGCCCCGTAGCTGAGAAGCTGCGGGGCTTTTTTTTTCCTGCGATCAATCTGGCAACGCGTGACCAGGTCTTGCCTGTTCCAATCTCCGCAGAGCCGGAACAATGCCCCGCTGAATCAAACCAGCGGGGCTTTGTTGTTTTGCAGGCGTTAACTTACACCTGCATCAGACAGTCATGACCGCGAGGGCGCCTGTTCGCGTTTGATCAAGTCAGGCGTACCGTTGCGCGCTTAAATCTCCTTTATCGGTGTTTCCCCTCGCGCTGCTTTGATCAATTCGATCACATGCAAGCAATCCGCCTTGTTCACATAAGACTCGCCACTGGCGATGGTCTCGTGGTTTCCCGCCCTCAGCCTCCAGCGCCATTGCCCTTTGCCGGTGCTCGGGGTGCCTCTGGATTGCCTGTAAATCTCGAAATACATTCAGTTCGCTCCATGCGATAGACGTGTGCGCCAGCCTGTGTGGCGCATCGACGCAAGCCTAGCGCAGGCGAGGTTTTTGGCTATTGGGCAATTGTTTCCAATGGTTGGCGGATGTTTCTGAAAGGTGCGACCCAGAAACCTCGAAGTGTTAGACAGTGAGCGGATCCATCGTGGCGATGGACGCCGCCCCCAAGGCCTTTCTACACTGCCGGCTATCTGGGGATCGGGGAGCAAGGGATGAATCGCAATGAACTACGCAAGGCCGACATCAACCTGATGGTGGTGTTCGAGACCCTGATGCTTGAGCGCAATGTGACGCGGGCGGCGGAGAAGCTGTTTCTCGGCCAGCCGACCATCAGTTCGGCGCTCAACCGGCTGCGTACGATGCTCAACGATCCGCTGTTCATCCGCGTGGGGCACCGCATGGAACCGACGGCCCGTGCCGAGGATATCTTTCGTCATCTGAAGCCTGCGCTGGATTCGCTGTCGGTTGCGCTGAGCCTGACGCGCAACTTCGATCCGGCCGTCAGCACCATGACCTTTCGCATCGGCCTGTCCGATGACGTCGAGTTCGGCCTGTTGCCGCCGCTGTTGCGCGCGCTGCGTCAGGAGGCGCCGAAGGTGGTGTTTGTCGTGCAACATGTCGATTACTGGCGAATTCCCGATTTGCTGGCTGCCGGCGACATCACCGTCGGCATCAGTCAGACCCGTGGCCTGCCGGCCAACGCCAAGCGCAAATTGTTGCGGCACATTCAGCCGAGCATTCTGCGGGCCGACGCCTCTGATACGCCGCTGACTCTCGATGAATATTGCGCCCGCCCGCACGTACTGGTGTCTCACACCGCCAACGTCAGCGGATTCGCGGACGAATGGCTGGCGGAGCTCGGGCGTACCCGGCAGGTGGTGTTGTCGGTGCCGCAGTACAGCGCTTTGCCGGCATTGCTGGCCGGCACCGACCTGATCGCCAGCCTGCCGGATTACACCGCCGAGGCCATGGCCGCGTCGGGGTTGCTGTTCAAGGAGCCGTTTCCGTTCAAGACGCCGACGCTGGACCTGTCGATGGTCTGGCTCAGTCACGTCGACAGCGACCCGGCAGAACGCTGGCTGCGCTCACGGCTGGAGGCCTTCATGAGCGAGCGGCCGCTCAGCGTGTCCTGAGGGCGAGCGCTTTTCCGCAGGAGCTGCCGAAGGCTGCAATCCTTGCCTTTTATGTTGAAAGCAAGATCAACAGATCGCGGCCTCCGGCGGCTCCTGCAAGGGTAGGGGCGACAGATTGCCGAAAAGTCGCGCAGGAGAGCAGGACGCCGCCGTGGTATATGTACGACCTTTCTGTCGCCACACTGGAGTCTTGCGATGCCACACCTGCACATGGAATACACCGCCAATCTGCCGCAACTCAATGCCGACGTTGCATTGATCCGGCTCAACAACACATTGGTGGGGTCCGGTCAGTTCGCGGCGGAATTCGATATCAAGAGCCGGGCGGTCAAGGTCGAGACCTTCAAGGTCGGCACGGTCATGGGCGAGCGTGCGTTTGTGTATGTGAAACTGGCGATGCTCAGTGGCCGTTCGCCGGAGATCAAGAAACAGTTGTCCCAGAGCCTCCTGGCGGTGTTGCAGGACCTGTGCGAATGGCCGGCCGGGGTTGAGGTGCAGCTGTGTGTCGAGCTGCTCGACATTGATCGCGAGTCCTACAGCAAAACGGCCATCGGCGTGTAAGGCTCAGGCCACTTCCAGTTCGCTGCACACCTTGATTACCTGCTCGCGCAGCCAGACGTTGGCGCTGTCCTGATCGGCGTTCTGGCTCCACTGCATGTCGAGGGTGAAGCCCGGCAGACCATTCGGCGCCTCACAGTGTTTGAACACCGCATCGTTGGTCAGCAGGCGTTGAATGCGGCGCGGCAGGGTGAGAATGAAGTCGGTGCCGGTGATCATCTTCAACGCCGCGCTATAGCTATTCGAGCGCGCAACAATCTGACGTTTCTGCGCCTGGCGAGCGAGCCAGCCGTCGACCATGTTGGTGGTGGACGTCCACGGTGTCGGGAACACATGCCGGCGTTCGGTAAAGGCTTGCAGGCTCAGGCGTGGTTCCAGTGGCGTGGCGCGCTTGTCGAAGACACAGACCAGATCATCTTCCAGCAGCATCCGTGACTTGAGGTCGGCGTGAGAGCGATGGAAGTTGGGGCCGAAACTGATCACCAGGTCGAGGCTGCCGTCGCGTAACTCGTCGGCCGGTACGTCGGTTTCGAACTTGTGCATGTTGACCATCACTGGCAAATCATCGAAGTCGAAGCGCTTCAACAGTCGCGGCAGGATCAGTTGTTCGAAGTATTCCGGAGCGCAGATGTTGAAAGTGACCGCTTGCCGGGTCGGATCGAAGGCCGCTGCACCGGCATGGCACAGGTTGATGCTTTCGAGGATCTTCTGCACATGGCTGTACATGCTGCTGGCCTTGTAGGTCGGGCGCATGCCGGTGCGGGTATTGATGAACAGTTCGTCTTCGAAACTGGTGCGCAGTTTTTTCAGGCAGTAACTGACCGTGGACTGACTGACAAACAGCGTTTCCGAGACATCGGTGACGCTGCTTTGCTCATACACGGCGATAAACACCATGAGGTCCTGCATGTCGAGCTTTCGAAGCAAGTTACTGTTCAGCATCCGTTCCGTCTCGCTGTGCTCCTTGCGCTGAATCCGCGCAAACGTGTGCGAATGATCCTAACGGAACGATGGTGCCAGGAGAAACCCCCGTGGGACAATTCACGGTCAGTAGTGGGACAGAAACTTTTAGCAATACGACGTCGTCCGGCAAACCGCGAAAAGATGGCCAGAAGCCTCTAGCTTGCTCAGGGGAACTGGCATGCGTAGTGGCGCGGATCGAAGCGCCGAGCCATCAGCCACATCATGACCATGACCGCGGTCAGTGACCACCAGGCCCATTCGAAGCTGCCCAGTCGATCGCGGATTGTCCCGGCCAGCAGTGGCGAGAGACCGGCAATCAGATAGCCGATGCCTTGCACGAAAGCGGTCAGGCTGGCGGCGCGTTGCGGGTGGTCGAAGTGGTCGAGGGAGACGATCAGGCTCATCGGAAACAATCCGCCAATGCCCAGGCCCAACAGGCACGGCCAGAGCAGGCTCAGGTGATGAGGGGTGAGCGTCAGGCCGCAAAATCCGGCAATGATCAGCAACAGCAGGCCCTTCAGCACCCAGCGTCGATCCCGGCTGCGGTTGGCGATAGCGGGCACCAGCAGGCCGGCAATGACCTCCATGGCTGTCAGAAAACCCAACAGCAGCCCGGCGTGTTGTTCGCTCCAGCCTTGTTCCACGTAGTACGGTGCGAACCAGGCGAGCACACAGGTGTAGGACGCCGTGCCCAGACCGAAGAAGACGGCGAGTAACCAGGCGCGAGGATGACGGAAAAAGGATTCTTGCTTGTGCGTTTCGGGCATGGCGTGCGGCAGGTTTGCGCGTTGCGCCCACCAGAGCATCGACGCCAGCAGCGCCAGTGCTGCCCAGATCGCCAGGCCCGCGCGCCAACTTCCGGTCTGCAGCATCACCAGCGGGGCGAACGAGGCGGCAATCGCTGCGCCGCCCATGATCGAGGTGACATACAGGCCCATGTACAGGGCAACGTTGTCCGCAAACCGCGATTTGATCAGTGCCGGCATCAATGCCTGGATCAACGCAATGCCGAAACCGGCGAGCACTGCGCCGACAATCAGTTCTGCGGCCGAGTCGATGAACCAGCGCGACAGCGTTGCCAGGCCGATGATCAGCAGCGACAGCATGACCGTGCGCCGTTCACCCAGGCGCCGACCGATGCTCAGGCCGAAAAACATCCCCAAGCCCATGGCTGTCACCGGCAGCATCGTCAGCAATGACGCGAGGCTGAAGCTGAGCGCAATGTCGCCACGGATCGCCGACAACAGCGGGCCGACCGCCGCCATTGACGGGCGCAGGTTAAGGGCAACCAGAGCGATGGCGAGCATCAGCCCGACAGCGGGGCGTGAGGTGGCGCGGATGTTTTCCATCTTCAGACCTTTGACACGGGGACTGAGGATTAGGCGCGTGGCGGCAACGGTCGAGCAAACCAGAAAATCCACGAACCCACCTAAAAATCAAATACCCCACACACCCTGCAGGCGCTGCCGAAGGCTGCGATCTGTTGATCTTGCTTTTACAGGTCCAGATCAAAAAAACATAAACTTTGGCCGCGCCTGCACGGAGTGTTTACTGCGTCAAAACTGAATCGTTCTCAAATGCCTGACAGGTTCTGACGAGTTAGCGCTAGCCAACTAATCGTTGGCGTCTTTTTCACAAAAAATTGATGGGGGGCTGCCTAGAGTTTGTCGCGCCTTGGTTAATGAATTTTTCACAATTAACCAGGGTTCTTCTTTTCAGGAACTGCCCGTCTCTATGTTGAAGTTAAAAACCGTGCGCCCGGAATGGGTGACGTTGATTGCCAGTGCCTTTCTTCTGGCCGGTTTCAATCTTGTGCTGAGGCAACATCTGTTCGAGATCACTGCAGCCGATGGCGAAGGCATCGTCATGCGCGTGGCTTTCGGGGTGATTATCCTGGCAGCTTTCAACATCGTACTGACCTTTTTTGCCTTCCGGCCGCTGCTCAAACCGATCCTGACACTGATCTTTCTGATCAGCGCCGGCGTGGCTTATTTCATGAGCCAGTATGGCGTAATGATGGATGCGGGCATGTTCCGCAACTTCGCCGAAACCAACGCGACGGAAGTGCGTGACCTGCTGTCGTTGAAGTTGTTTGCCTATATTGTTTTGTTGGGTGTTTTACCGTCCTGGTTGTTGTGGAAAGTCCCTGTTAACTTTCGTCGCTGGCATCGAGAGTTACTCTATAAAGTTATTGTGGTTATGGCGTCAGTTGCAGTTATCGGTGGTGTGGCGTTGGCCAACTATCAAGGGCTGTCTTCGTTGTTTCGCAATCACCATGAAATCCGCTTGATGCTGGTGCCCAGCAATTACATTGGCGCGTTGGCCGGTTACTTGCGCGAGCAAGTCGTCTCGGCGCAGCAGCCATTCGTCAAAATCGGTGAGGACGCGCAACGTAATCCGGCACGGCAACACCCGCTGCGCAAATCCCTGACCGTCCTGGTCGTGGGCGAAAGTGCACGAGCAGAAAACTTCGGCATCCTCGGTTACAACCGTGACACCACACCAAAACTGGACAAGGAAGCCGGGCTGATCGCCTTCACCGATGTGCACTCCTGCGGCACGGAAACCGCCGTTTCAGTGCCATGCATGTTTTCCAACATGGGCCGCAAGGATTACGACGCCAGCAAGGCGAAGAACGAAGAAGGCCTGCTCGACGTGCTCAAACATGCCGGGATCGACGTGATCTGGCGCGACAACCAGTCCGGCTGTAAAGGCACTTGCGACCGGGTCACCCTGCAAGACGTCAGCAATATGAAAGACCCTTCTCTGTGCGCCAACAGCGAATGCCGCGATGAAATTCTCCTGCAAGGTCTGCAGGGTTTTATCGAGCATCTGGACAAGGACACCGTGCTGGTGCTGCACCAGATGGGTAGCCACGGTCCGGAATACTTCAAGCGTTATCCGAAGGCGTACGAACACTTCACGCCGGTGTGCGAAAGTAATGCGCTGAACAATTGCAGCCGCGAAAGCATCGTCAACGGTTACGACAACACGCTGGTCTATACCGACCATGTGCTGGCGAGCCTGATCGATGTGCTGCGCAGCAATCAGGACAAAGTCGACACCGCCATGTTGTACCTGTCGGATCATGGCGAGTCGCTGGGCGAGTACAACCTGTTCCTGCACGGCACGCCTTATATGCTGGCGCCGGACCAACAGAAACATGTGGCGATGCTGGCCTGGTTCTCCGACAACTATCAAAAGGCTTATTCGCTCGACACGCACTGTCTGCAGATGAACCGCGACAAACCTCTGAGCCAGGACAATCTGTTCCACTCGATGCTGGGGCTGCTGGAGATCAAGAGTTCGGTTTATCGACCAGGCCTGGATATGTTCGCCGGCTGTCGTGGCGCGGTAATTGACGGCGTGCTGGCCAAGGACTGAGGCGCGGCGCACCCCGTCAGCCTTCGGCACCTTCTACAGATACAGATCTGTCGGTTCTCTCTGTCAGACTATTCTTTTTCCTTGGCAGGACATTTCGTTACAGCTCTTGCCCTTCGCAGGCGCGTAAATCGCCGGTGGCGATATATACTGCGCGCCATTCTTCAAGGGAGAGCCGTGTGGCTATCGATATTCACTGGATTCGCGACAACGAAAGCCTCGCGCAGTTTTGCGCCGAGTGGCAGCAGCTGCCGTTCGTTGCCCTCGACACCGAATTCATGCGGGTCGACACCTTCTACCCGATTGCCGGTCTGTTGCAGGTCGGTGACGGCAAGCGCGCCTACCTGATTGATCCGCTGAGCATCAACGCCTGGCAACCGCTGGCTGCGTTGCTGGAAAACCCGGAAGTGCTCAAGGTGCTGCACGCGTGCAGCGAAGACCTCGAAGTCCTGTTGCGCCTGACCGGCAGCCTGCCGGCACCGCTGTTCGACACCCAGTTGGCAGCCGCTTACCTGAACCTCGGTTTCTCGATGGGCTATTCGCGGCTGGTGCAGGAAGTGCTCGGCATCGAACTGCCCAAGGGCGAAACCCGTTCCGACTGGTTGCAGCGCCCGTTGTCCGACACGCAAATCAGCTACGCCGCCGAAGATGCCGTGCATCTGGCGGAGGTTTTCGTACAACTGCGGCCCAAACTGTCTGACGACAAATTCGCCTGGGTGTTGGAGGACGGCGCGGAACTGGTCGCCAACCTGCGCCGCGAAACCGACCCTTACGAGGTTTATCGCGAGGCCAAACTGGCGTGGAAACTGTCCCGTGCGCAACTGGCGGTTCTGCGTGAGCTGTGTGCCTGGCGGGAAAAGGAAGCCCGCGCCCGTGATCTGCCGCGTAACCGCATCGTCCGCGAGCATTCGCTGTGGCCGCTGGCCCGCACACAACCGGACAACCTCGCGGCGTTGGGCAAGATCGAAGACATGCACCCGCGTACCGTGCGTCAGGACGGCCAATTTCTGCTTGATCTGATCAAGCGCTCTGGCAGTGTGGGGCCTGATCAATGGCCGCCCGCCGTACCGGAGCCATTACCGATCGAAGCCGCAGCATTGATCAAACAACTGCGCGCATTGGGTCAGGCCGAGGCCGAGCGTCTGGGCATTGCCCCGGAACTGATGCTGCGCAAGAAAACCCTCGAGGCGCTGGTCAAAAGCGGCTACCCCGAGGGGCCTTACCAATTGCCTGATTCGCTGCGTGGCTGGCGCCGCGAATTGATGGGCCAGAAGCTGCTCGACAGCCTGGCCACCGCCGGAGAACAGCCTTGAAACGTATTTGCTCCATTTACCAAAGCTCCAAGCGCAGCGGCATGTACCTTTACGTGCTCAAGAGCGATGCGCTCGAGCGCGTGCCGGAAGCATTGATGCTGGCCTTCGGCAAACCGAAGCACGCCTTCGATCTGGTGCTGTCGCCCGAGCGCAAGCTGGCCAGCGAAGACATCGTCGTAGTGCTGGAAAACCTCGACAAGCAGGGCTATCACCTGCAGATGCCGCCGGCCGAGGACGAATACATCGAACACTTGCCCGAAGAGTTGCTGCGACGCAACGATCCGGTCTGATCTGCCAGGCCCTGTTCTGGGCCTCGGGTAACCCTGGAACTGTTTTTACCGCGATGGCCACCCTTACTCCGGTGGCCGTCTGCACGGTTTGCGAAAGGTTTGAAGATGCGCGTTCTGATTGCTGAACACGACCACGCGATATACGCCCGGCTGCTGCGTCAGGCAGCTCCGGAACTGGAAGTATTGACCAGCGGCGACTCCGCCGAACTGGCCCGACAGGCTGCCGATTGCCCGGTGTGGCTGGGGCAGCCGGATCTGCTCGCGACCCTGTTGCGCCAGGGGCATCAACCGCAATGGCTGCAGTCGACCTGGGCCGGCATCACGCCGTTGCTGGCCGACGGTTTGCGCCGCGATTACCGCTTGACCCGTGCGGTGGGGATTTTCGGTCAGGTGATGGCTGAATACGTCCTGACCTACATGCTCGGTCATGAACGTGAAGTGCTGGCGCGTCTGGTCAGCCAGGTCGAGCGCAAGTGGGATAACCGTACCGGTCAGAGCCTGGTCGGGCGCAAGGTGCTGATCGTCGGCACCGGCGACATTGGCCAGAGCGTGGCGCAGTTCCTGCTGCCGTTTGGCGTCGAGTTGTACGGCATCGCCAGCAGCGCCCGCGAACAGGCGCCGTTCGTCGAAGTCGGGGCGCTGGCGGATCTGCCACGGCTGGTGGGCGAGGTGGATTACGTGGTCAATCTGCTGCCCAACACCGAGCACACCCACGATATCTACGACGCGGCACTGTTCAAGCAATTCAAGCCGACCGGGTTGTTCATCAACGTCGGGCGCGGTGTGGCTGTAGTGGATGCGGATCTGGTCGAAGCATTGAAAGAAGGCCATCTGGCCGGCGCGGTGATCGACGTCTGCCGCCAGGAACCGCTGCCACAACGCCATCCGTTCTGGACGGCCTGGGGTTTGTTGCTGACCGGCCACAGTTCGGCGCCGACTTCGCCTTCGTTGATGGTGCAGCTGTTTGTCGACAACCTGAAGGCGTATCAGGCCGGCGAGGCGTTGCGCGGCGAAGTGGATTTCAACCGCGGATATTAAATCCACCGCTCACTTGAATGATGCACAAAACCTGTGGGAGCTAGCCTGCTGGCGATCAGGGAGTGTCAGTCAACATGGATGTTGTTTGACGCACCGCAATCGCTAGCAGGCGAGCTCCCACAGGGGTTTTTGCAGTATGGCTTAAAGGGTGAAGTCGCCTTCAGCCACCAGCTCGCTCAGCGGACGACGCGGGCTCGGCTCTTCACGGGCCTGCAGGTACTCGGCCAGCGTTGCCTTGTCACCCAGCTTGCCAACCGCGACTGCTGCATGCAGCGCATAACCTTCCGGGATATTCAGCTCCTTGCGCGTGAGTTCCTGATCGAAACCGGCCATGCCGTGGGTGTGCCAGCCGCTGATGCTCGCTTGCAGTGCCAGATGGCCCCAGGCCGAACCGGTGTCGAACGTGCTCCACAGCGCCGGCGTCTCTTCACTGGCGCCGGGTGCGGTGAACGTGGTTTTGGAAATCACGATCACCAGCGCCGAAGCGTGTTGCGCCCAGCTGCGGTTGAATTCATTGAGCAGACCCAGATAACGCGCCCAGTTCGGCGTATCGCGACGCGCGTAGAGAAAACGCCACGGCTGCGAGTTATAAGCCGATGGTGCCCAGCGTGCAGCCTCGAAGAAGCTCAGCAGGGTTTCTTCCGGGATCGCTTCGCCGGTAAACGCGCGCGGCGACCAGCGGTCGGTGAATTGCGGGTGAATGGCGTAATCGGCAACGCGAGGGTTGGCACTCATCAAAAGATTCCTTGCTGTGTTTGAGTCATGAATTCTTGGCAAAACCCTACTGGGCGGTGATTCGCCTGACAAGCGGGATTTACCGACAGTCGCCAGCGCTTGGCCCGCAAGGCCGGGGGCACTAGACTGGCGGCCTTTTCACCACCTGATGTTGATGCTTGAGCCATGGCCGCCAAAGTCGAACCGTTCTGGAAACGCAAAACCCTCGATCAACTCGATCACGAGGAATGGGAATCGCTGTGCGACGGCTGCGGCCTGTGCTGCCTGCAAAAGCTCGAGGATGAAGAAGACAACAGCGTCTATTACACGCGCATCGCCTGCAAACTGCTGGACCTGAAAACCTGCCAGTGCAGCGATTACCCGAACCGCATCAAGTTTGTCCCGGACTGCATCCAGCTCACCCCGGGCCAGGCCGAAGAATTCAAGTGGTTGCCGCCGACCTGTGGTTATCGGCTGGTCAGCGAAGGCAAGGACCTGCCGTTGTGGCACCACCTGGTGTGCGGCGATCGCGACGCGGTGCACCACGAACGGATTTCCCAGTCCGGGCGCATGCTCGCCGAAGGCAGCGTGCCGGAGGATGACTGGGAAGATCACCTGATTTTCCGGGCCGGTTAAGCGCCCGCAGATTCACCTTTCACCAAGGAGTGTGTATGGCTGGGGGATTGCGGCGGGCGCTCAGTGTGGGCTTGCTGGCGTTGAGCGCGCCAGTGTGGGCAGCGAAGAAAGTCGATCTGGACTACCACGTGCGCCTGTTGCCGCAAAGCGATCAGGCCGAAGTGCGCCTGACCCTGGCCAAAGGTGAAGCGGTGCGCAGCCTCGACTTCGACCTCGGTGATGGCAGCCATTACAGCGACTTCAAGGCCGACGGCCAGTGGCAGCTGACCCCGGGCAAACAGGCCCGGGGCGTTTGGCGTCCGACGGGCGACAAGGCCAGTCTGACCTACCGCGTCAGCGTCAGCCACGGTCGCAAGGGCGGCAGCTTCGACACGCGCATGACCCCGAGCTGGGCACTGCTGCGCGGCGAGGATCTGGTGCCGCCGGCCAAGCTCGATCAGCAGGATGGCGTCGAGCTGGTGTCGCGTCTGCAATTCGAACTGCCCGGCGGCTGGCAAAGCGTCGAAACCGCCTGGCCGCGCATCGGCAAGTACAAATTCCGCATCGACAACCCTTCGCGCCTGTTCGACCGCCCGACGGGCTGGATGCTGGCCGGTCACCTCGGCAGCCGCCGCACGCGCCTGGGCGAAACCGAAGTTACCGTGGCCTCACCGCAAGGGCAGGGCATGCGCCGCATGGATGTGCTGACCTTGCTGACGTTCGTCTGGCCGCAGGTGCAAGCGGTCTATCCCCGGCATCCGAAAAAACTGTTGATCGTCGGCGCCAACGACCCGATGTGGCGCGGCAGTCTCGGTGCGCACGAATCCATCTATATGAATACGCGGCTGCCGCTGGTCAGCGAGAGCGGCAGCAGTGCACTGGTGCGTGAGTTGGCGCAGGTGTTCGGGCGGATCAACGACGCCCAGCGCAGCGACTGGATCAGTGAAGGATTGGCCGAGTATTACTCGATCGAACTGGTGCGCCGCGCGGGTGGCATGAGCGATGAGCGTTATCAGGCGTTGCAGGCGAAGTTGGCCAGGGACAGTCAGAAGGTGACGACCTTGCGCGGCGCGCAGATCAGCCCGGCGCAGCTTTCAAAAGCGGTGATGGTGCTGCAGGAGCTGGATCGCGAGATTCGCCTGAAGACGCGTAACAAGCGCTCGCTGGATGATGTATTGCGCGGGGCAATGCATCTGGGGACGGTAGATACCAAGGGGTTTGTGCAACTGGCCGAGAGTGTTCTGGGCGAGTCTTCCAAGGTCCTTGATACCGCGTTACTGCAGTGACATCGCTATCGCTGGCAAGCCAGCTCCCACAGAATTCGGGATGTTCATCAAAATGGTGAACGACGCAGAAACTGTGGGAGCTGGCAAGCCAGCTCCCACAGAATTCGGGATGTTCATCAAAATAGTGAACGACACAGAAACTGTGGGAGCTGGCTTGCCAGCGAAGAGGCCAGAAGCCTCACCGCAACTCCTTGATCAAACCCCGGCTTTCGGCGACTTCACCGAATCGTTGCCGGTCACCGTGGCGGTGCTGGTCGCAGCCTCGGAATTGGCCTTGAGTTTGTTCAATTCTTCCCCGGCGCGCTCGATCTTGGCCCGTACATTGTTCATGTCCTGACGACTCTTCTCGATCAGGCTTTTCATCGAACTGTGCCCAGTGATCCCGCGGGCCATCGCCACGCCGCCAATTGCCACCTGAATCAGGCCGAACACGCCGCCACGGCGCAGACCCTTGCCGACCATGATCGCGCCACCGGCCAGCGAGCCGATGCGTTCCCAGCCTTCGACGTTCTGTTCGGAACGGCTCTGGAACGGGGTGGATTCGATACGTTCGACGCGTTTGAGCTCGGCCATGATCTTTCTCCAGGCAATGAGTAATGGATAAACAAGCTGACTGCCGCAGCGCTCAGCTCGTTCCATCGGATGTGCGACGTTTCAGCGGAATTTTGGTCCGGAGCGGGTATTCAGACCCTTGGCCATGCGGTCGTAGAGCACGACGTTGACCGTGGCGGCGAGGTTCATGCAGCCAGTGGTCGGGATGTACACGACGTCTTCGCACCAGTCGCGGATCTCTTTATCCAGCGAGCCGTCTTCGGGACCAAAGATGTAC
>NZ_QAIU01000244.1:0-2242 GCF_003061205.1 Pseudomonas sp. HMWF006 | reverse complement strand
AAAACAAGCTGTTCGAAGAGCAACTGCTCAAGGGCGAGATCGAAGTCATCCTGACCCCGCAAGGCACCCTCGCCGAGAAAATGCGCGCCGGCGGCGCCGGCATTCCGGCCTTCTTCACCGCCACCGGCGTCGGCACCCCAGTGGCCGAAGGCAAGGAAGTGCGTGAATTCAAAGGTCGCAAGTACCTGATGGAAGAGTCCATCACCGGCGACTTCGCCATCGTCAAAGGCTGGAAAGCCGACCATTTCGGCAACGTCATCTACCGCCACACCGCGCAGAACTTCAACCCACTGGCGGCCACCGCCGGCAAGATCACCGTAGTTGAAGTCGAAGAAATCGTTGAACCCGGCGAGCTGGATCCGTCGCAGATCCACACCCCCGGCATCTACGTCGACCGGGTCATTTGCGGCACGTTCGAAAAACGCATCGAACAGCGCACCATCCGCAAATAACTGAAGCCCAGACGGAGAACAACAACATGGCACTTTCCCGCGAACAAATGGCTCAGCGCGTCGCCCGCGAAATGCAGGACGGCTACTACGTGAACCTTGGCATCGGCATTCCGACCCTGGTCGCCAACTACATTCCCGAAGGCATGGAAGTCATGCTGCAATCGGAAAACGGTCTGCTCGGCATGGGGCCTTTTCCAACCGAAGAAACCATTGATGCCGACATGATCAACGCCGGCAAACAGACCGTGACCGCACGTATCGGGGCGTCGATTTTCAACTCCGCCGAATCCTTCGCGATGATCCGCGGCGGGCATGTCGACCTGACCGTGCTGGGGGCGTTCGAAGTCGACGTCGAAGGCAACATCGCCTCGTGGATGATTCCCGGCAAGCTGGTCAAGGGCATGGGCGGCGCCATGGATCTGGTGGCCGGGGCCGACAACATCATCGTGATCATGACCCACGCGTCCAAGGACGGTGAATCCAAACTGCTGTCCAAATGCAGCCTGCCGCTGACCGGTGCCGGTTGCATCAAGCGCGTGCTGACCGACCTGGCTTATCTGGAAATCGAAAATGGCGCTTTTGTCCTCAAGGAACGCGCACCTGGCGTCAGCGTCGAGGAAATCGTCGCCAAAACCGCTGGTAAACTGATCGTCCCGGATCACGTACCGGAAATGCAGTTCGCTGCCCAGTGAGGAATTCGAAAATGCAAGACGTCGTAATTGTTGCCGCCACGCGCACCGCGATCGGCAGTTTCCAGGGCTCCCTGGCCAGCGTGTCCGCGGTGGATCTGGGCGCGGCGGTGATCCGCCAGTTGCTCGAACAAACCGGTCTGGACGGTGCCCAGGTCGATGAAGTGATCATGGGCCAGGTGCTGACTGCCGGCGCCGGCCAGAACCCGGCGCGTCAGGCCGCGATCAAGGCCGGCCTGCCCCACGCCGTACCGGCCATGACCCTGAACAAGGTCTGTGGCTCGGGCCTGAAGGCCCTGCACCTGGGCGCGCAAGCGATCCGTTGCGGTGACGCCGAGGTGATCATCGCCGGCGGTCAGGAGAACATGAGCCTGTCCAACTACGTACTGCCGGGCGCACGCACCGGTCTGCGCATGGGCCATGCGCAAATGGTCGACACCATGATCAGCGATGGCCTGTGGGATGCGTTCAACGATTACCACATGGGCATCACCGCGGAAAACCTGGTCGATAAATACCAGATCAGCCGCGAGCAACAGGACGCTTTCGCCGCAGCCTCGCAGCAGAAAGCCGCTGCCGCCATCGAGGCCGGCCGCTTTGTCGATGAAATCACCCCGATCCTGATTCCCCAGCGCAAAGGCGATCCTGTCGCGTTCAAGGTTGACGAACAACCACGCGGCGACACCACCGCTGAATCGCTGGCGAAACTGCGCCCGGCCTTCAAAAAGGACGGCAGCGTGACGGCCGGCAACGCCTCGTCGCTGAACGACGGCGCCGCTGCGGTGATCCTGATGAGCGCCGAGAAAGCCAAGGCCCTGGGCCTGCCGGTGCTGGCAAAAATTGCCGCCTATGCCAACGCAGGCGTTGATCCGGCGATCATGGGCATCGGTCCGGTCTCGGCCACCCGCCGCTGCCTCGACAAGGCGGGCTGGAACATCGGCCAGCTCGACCTGATCGAAGCCAACGAAGCCTTCGCTGCGCAATCGCTGGCGGTGGCCAAGGATCTGCAATGGGATCTGGACAAGGTCAACGTCAACGGCGGCGCCATCGCCCTCGGTCACCCGATCGGTGCCTCGGGCTGCCGGGTGCTGGTAACCCTGC
>NZ_QAIU01000243.1:0-2681 GCF_003061205.1 Pseudomonas sp. HMWF006 | reverse complement strand
GATACAGACCCTCATAAGGGCCTTATATAGTCGGAAATTTCCCGTTTCATGGCGCCTATGCCAAACTAACCCGCATATAGACAAGGTGAAAACTCTCTAATGGCCGATTGGCAGTCCCTCGATCCCGAGGCCGCTCGTGAAGCGGAAAAATATGAAAACCCTATTCCTAGCCGCGAACTGATCCTGGCGCATCTCGCCGATCGGGGTTCGCCTGCTGCCCGTGAGCAACTGGTCGAAGAGTTTGGTCTGACCACAGAAGACCAGATCGAAGCCCTGCGCCGCCGTCTGCGCGCCATGGAGCGCGATGCTCAACTGATCTACACCCGCCGTGGCACTTACGCGCCGGTCGACAAGCTCGACCTGATCCTCGGCCGCATCAGTGGTCACCGTGACGGTTTCGGCTTCCTGGTGCCGGACGACGGCAGCGACGACCTGTTCATGAGCCCGGCGCAAATGCGTCTGGTGTTCGATGGCGACCGTGCGCTGGCACGTGTTTCCGGTCTCGACCGTCGTGGTCGCCGCGAAGGCGTGATCGTCGAAGTGGTGTCCCGTGCGCACGAAACCATCGTCGGTCGCTACTTTGAGGAAGGCGGTATCGGCTTCGTCGTCGCGGACAACCCGAAGATCCAGCAGGAAGTGCTGGTCACTCCGGGCCGCAACGCCAACGCGCAGATCGGTCAGTTCGTCGAGGTGAAAATCACCCACTGGCCGACGCCGCGCTTCCAGCCGCAAGGCGACGTGGTTGAAGTGGTTGGCAACTACATGGCGCCAGGCATGGAAATCGATGTCGCTCTGCGCACTTACGACATCCCGCACGTCTGGCCTGAAGCCGTTCTCAAAGAAGCGGCCAAGCTCAAGCCGGAAGTCGAAGAAAAAGACAAAGAGAAGCGCGTCGACCTGCGCCATCTGCCGTTCGTCACCATTGACGGCGAAGACGCCCGCGACTTCGACGATGCTGTTTATTGCGAAGCCAAACCGGGCAAGCTGCGCCTGTTCTCCGGTGGCTGGAAGTTGTACGTGGCGATTGCCGACGTTTCCAGCTACGTGAAGATCGGTTCGGCGCTGGACAACGAAGCCCAGGTGCGCGGCAACTCGGTGTACTTCCCTGAACGTGTGGTGCCGATGCTGCCTGAGCAGCTGTCCAACGGCCTGTGCTCGCTGAACCCGCACGTCGATCGTCTGGCCATGGTTTGCGAGATGACCATCTCCAAGTCCGGCGAAATGACCGACTACTGCTTCTATGAAGCGGTTATTCACTCCCACGCCCGTCTGACCTACAACAAGGTCAGCGCGATGCTGGAAACCCCGAAAGCCACCGAAGCCCGCAAGCTTCGTGGCGAATACACCGACGTCGTGCCGCACCTCAAGCAGCTTTATGCGCTGTACAAAGTGCTGCTGGCGGCTCGTCACGTGCGTGGCGCGATCGATTTCGAAACCCAGGAAACCCGGATCATCTTCGGTTCCGAGCGCAAGATTGCCGAAATCCGTCCGACCACCCGCAACGATGCGCACAAGCTGATCGAAGAGTGCATGCTGGCGGCCAACGTGGCCACTGCCGAGTTCCTCAAGAAGCACGAAATTCCTGCGCTGTATCGCGTCCACGACGGCCCGCCACCGGAGCGTCTGGAAAAACTGCGCGCCTTCCTCGGCGAGCTCGGTCTGTCCCTGCACAAAGGCAAGGATGGCCCGTCGCCGAAGGATTATCAGGCCCTGTTGGCGAGCATCAAGGACCGTCCGGACTTCCATCTGATCCAGACCGTGATGCTGCGCTCCCTGAGCCAGGCGGTGTACAGCGCCCAGAACGAAGGTCACTTCGGCCTGAACTACGAAGCCTATACCCACTTCACCTCGCCGATTCGTCGTTACCCGGACTTGCTCACGCACCGCGCCATCCGCAGCGTGATCCATTCCAAGCAGGACACCCCGCACGTTCGTCGTGCCGGCGCGATGACCATCCCGAAAGCGCGGATCTATCCTTACGACGAGGCGGCGCTGGAGCAACTCGGCGAGCAGTGCTCGATGAGCGAGCGCCGTGCCGACGAAGCGACCCGCGACGTAGTGAACTGGCTCAAGTGCGAGTTCATGAAGGATCGCGTGGGCGAATCGTTCCCGGGCGTGATCACCGCTGTGACCGGTTTTGGCCTGTTCGTCGAACTGACCGACATTTACGTCGAAGGCCTGGTGCACGTCACCGCGCTGCCGGGTGACTACTACCACTTCGATCCTGTGCATCACCGCTTGGCGGGCGAGCGCACCGGTCGTAGCTTCCGTCTCGGCGATACCGTTGAAGTGCGTGTCATGCGCGTCGACCTCGACGAGCGCAAGATCGACTTCGAGATGGCCGAAAAAACCATCAGCGCGCCGATCGGTCGCAAAAAACGTGGTGCTGAAACTGCAGCTCCAGCGGCCAAGGCTTCGGAAGAAAAGGCCCCGGCTAAAACTGCCAGCCGTCGTCCTGCCAAGGAAAAAGCCGCAGAAGCCTATCGCCCGAGCGACGCCGTGGCGAAAAACGCCGAGTTGCGCAAAAGTCGTGAAATGAAGAAAGCGCTGCTTTCCGATGCCAAAAACGGTGGTAAAGCGGCGTCCGGGGGAAAGACCGGACGGTCGGCGCCTGACAAGGCGACCGGCGGCAAGCCAGCCAAACCGAGCAAACACCGTAAAGGCCCGCCGAAAGCGGGTTC
>NZ_QAIU01000242.1:19388-20375 GCF_003061205.1 Pseudomonas sp. HMWF006 | reverse complement strand
ACCCTGCTCCCAGCGCTGATGCCCGGACTTGACGTTGATATGCCCGGCCCCGGAAAGAATCCCCGCTTCGGCGCCCCAGTTACGCGCCAGCTCCAGCGCACGCGGAGCGCTGACAGCGGCGTCGTTGTCGGAGGCGACCACCTGGCTCGGAAACGGCAATAAATCCGTCGGGATCGGCGCGAAATTACGCAGCGCGGGCGCACAGGTCGGGCGCTCGACATCCGCCGGCGCAACGAGCAACGCACCGCGGACCTGACGCAGGTACTGCACAGGCGCAGTGGCCGCCCAATGCGCAACGGTGACGCAGCCCAGGCTATGAGCGATGAGGATCACCGGGGTGCTGTCGGCAGTAATGGCTTCGGCCAGTGCGGCAACCCAGTCTTCCCGGCGCGGCGTCAGCCAATCGGCCTGCTCGACCCGCGCGCTGTTCGGCAGGCTGTTCTGCCAGTGGGTTTGCCAATGATCTTCTGGCGATCCTTGCCAGCCCGGCACAATCAGGTAGCGGATTGATTCGTTGCGCATGGGGAGCTCTCCTGCGGCGTGTCTGTTCCTGATCGAGTATAGGGAGGGGATTTATATTCGTTAAGGAATAAGAAGCTATTTATTAAGACCTGAAATGAATATGCGATGTGTGCATGGCTTGAAATCTTTTCCCCTCACCCCAACCCTCTCCCCAAGGGAGCGAGGGGGAAGGGAGCCGATCTTCATGCCGTTCAAATCTTGAGTTCGGCTCGAAATAACATGTCGGCGTACCTCGAACAATCACCTCGGTCAGTCCCCTCTCCCTCTGTGAGAGGGCTAGGGTGAGGGTTCTGCTTTTAATGCCAGGAATAAAAAAAGGGCCGCACCCTGCCAAGGAGACGGCCCCGGAAAAACGTTGAATCTGTTACCGCGCGGTGATCACCGACAATTTGGTAATTCCCGCCCGCTCGATCGAAGCCATGGCTCGTGCCACTTCGCCGTAGTTCACCCCGTCGTCGGCCTGCA
>NZ_QAIU01000242.1:17977-19378 GCF_003061205.1 Pseudomonas sp. HMWF006 | reverse complement strand
CTTGCGGGTCTTTCGCCTTGGCCGACTTGAGGTTGAATTCCAGCACGTCCGGCTGAATCTCATCCTTGTTGATAAACAGCTTGCCGGCGCCGTCGATGCTCACCACCAGCGGGTCTTTCTGCTCGACCGGCGCCACCGCCTCGGTCTTCGGCAAGTTGATCGGAATCGCGTTGGTCAGCAGTGGCGCGGTCACGATGAACACCACCAGCAGCACCAGCATTACGTCCACCAGCGGCGTCACGTTGATCTCGCTGAGCACCTCGTCACTGTCTTGCGTGGAGAAGGCCATATCAGGACGCCTCCTTCACTTTTGCCGCAGTGCCCGGGGCCGCAACCTTGTGCGCGGTCGGGTGAATCAGGACGCGGAACGCACTCTTCTGCGCCAGGCTGTAGAAGTCGTGGGCGAAGTCATCCAGATCCGCGGCGGTCAGTTTCAGACGCCGCAAAAAGTAGTTGTAAACCAGCACCGCCGGCACCGCGACGGCGATTCCCACGCCGGTGGCGACCAGTGCCGCGCCAATCGGGCCGGCCACGGTTTCCAGGCTGGCGGAACCGGCGGCGCTGATACCTTTCAACGCTTCCATGATTCCCCACACCGTGCCGAACAAACCAATGAACGGCGAGGTGCTGCCGATACTCGCGAGCACCGCCAGACCGGTTTCCAGCGAACGGCGCTCACGGACGATCTGCTGACGCAAGGCACGTTCGAGTCGATCCTGATGGTTGATCGCCTGGCTCAGATCATTGGCCTGCGGCGCCTCGCCCACCTGAATCGCCGCGTACCCCGCCTGGGCTACCCGGGCGGCGGCGCCGGGTTGGGTCTCGCTCAACTCGGCGGCAGCATCCAGACTCGACGCCGCCCAGAAGCGCTTATGAAACTTGCGATCCTGCGCCTTCAGACGACCGAACTGCACAGCCTTGAGCAGCGCCAGCCCCCAGGTCGCGACGGAAAAAACCACCAGCAGCCAGATCACCGCGCTTTCGATGGATTCCAGTGGAGATGCCAGTAACGTCATGATGTGTTCCCTCGTGTAAACATTTCGCGCGAATTTGGTTTCGGTTTAGTGAATCTTGAAGTCGATGGGCACGCTGACCCAGCCGTCCTGGGCGACATCACCCTGCTTGGCCGGGACGAAACTCCAACGTTTCACCGCGTTCAACGCGGCGTCGTCGAGTGGTTGCCGGCCACTGCTTTTCTGAATCTGGATCTCACCCGGTTTGCCGCTGGCCAACACATGCACGCGCAGCAATACAGTGCCCTCCCAACCGCGACGCTGAGCCAGCGACGGATATTCCGGCGCCGGGTTCTTCAGGTACGCGGCGTTCGCTGATGCCGGCGTTACCGGGGCCGGTGCGGGTGGAGCCAGTGGTGCAGGCGCCGCCACCGGTGCTGCCGGTTGT
>NZ_QAIU01000242.1:14481-17958 GCF_003061205.1 Pseudomonas sp. HMWF006 | reverse complement strand
TTCGGTGGCGGCGGTTTAACGGCCAGCTCGTCCTCCACCGGCGGCGGTGGTTCGACTACCGGCGCCGGTGGCGGCGGCTCGACCACTGGCGGCGCGGGAGGCGCCGGGCGCGAAAACTCGATGGTCATCGGTGGAATTTCCGGCGGCACAATCGGCAATGCCGGCGTCGGATGCTGATTGATCCAGTAGATCACCGCGCCATGCGCCAGCAGCGCCAGCACACCGAGCAGAAGCTTTTCGCGCCGGCTCAGGATGCCCTTGGGCGCACGCTGCAAACGCAACTGCCCCAATGGCACGCGATGGGGCCGGCCGAGATCGACCAGTTCACCACTCGGCGTCTGACGCCACAGCAATTCCTGTGCGCTCGCGGCGGTCTGGACATTGCCCATTGATTCACTCCCTGCGGTCTTTTTGCGTGCTCTACAAAAATGGCCGACCCACCGTTTATTGAACCCCCACGGTGCATCGCTGGGTGAATCATTGGGCCTGGTGCTTATCTCCGAAAGTAATCTTTAGTGTTATGGATAGGCTTTTATGGAATATAGAAACTGATCAATTTCGCCAAAGCCCCGCGCCATAAGGGCTGCAGCGATGCAGCAAAAACCGCATGCCTTTCAGGCATTGAAAGTATTCCTGCAACGCATCAAATTCAGTTGACGCGGTTTCACGGGACAACTCATAAAAAATAGAGCGTTGATTATTAATATTCCCCAAAACAAAAAAGGCCGATGCACTTTCGTGCACCGGCCTTTTAATCAAATCAACCATTATTGCTTGATAAACTCTCCTGCCAGCCCCACAACGTCGCCATCAAAGTTGTTACGTGAACCCACCGCACGAACTTTAGAGTAGTTGTGATCCGGTGAGAACAGTGTCCACGACTGATAGCCTGTACCGTCATTCAGTGCGGTGAACGTGATGATCGTCGGCTGCCCGGTGCTGTTCTGGAAATGATAATGCCCGTAAGCGATGTCGTAATTCACGCCATTCTGGCTGAACTTGCCGCTGAAGGTACCGTTGGAGTCGTTGCCATCGGTAATCGTCAGTTTGGCGCCAGCGTTAGCGTTTACATAACTGCCATTAATGCTCGACATAACGAGATTTCCTTTATCGTTGGATAAGTGTCTTCCGATGAGAGCAAGTTTCCTCCTGGAAACTCACGACAGTCAGGATGGTTCGACATTCGTATATTGTCCAAGCCACTGACTAATCAAGTTGCAATAAGCACCCCTGATTAAGCTCATAACTTATCGCCATTCCGTCGAGCATTAATTCCATTTCTACTAACGGCTCGCGCTGGCTTGTTGCACGCCAATGGCCGGGGCAATCACTGCGGTCTCGGAACGTGGCGTTCCAAGTGGCACCCAGTCATAACTCACAGGCAGCGCCCGATACACCCAGTTGCTGATCGCATCGCTGCCCGGCGCCTTGCCCAGGTACGGGCTGACGTATTCCCAGACGTTTTCACCGCTCGCCGTGACCTGGAAAAACCGCCCGTTCATGCCTTCGTCGATCAGCGTATTGCCATTGGGCAGACGTCGCGCACTGCTGATGAACGAACTGTAGAACGCCCATCCCGGCTGCTTCGAATTGGCCGCACTGTACTGCCAGACGATTTCGTTTTTCTGCGGATCGATTTCCAGCACCCGCGAGCCGGAAATCAGCCCGAGGGGGACGTTCGGATATCCCGCCGAACCCTGATTGTCGAATACCAGCAGGTTGCCGGCACCAGGCAGCCCGGCCGGGATGATGTGCGCGTCATGCTGGCCGACAAACTGGTCCACCGGGCGCGGCAGTTTTTGCGCGGTTTTTGGGTTGATCAGCGGCAAGTTCGGGCCGAGGCGCCAGACCACTTTTCCGGTCTTTTTGTCGATGATTGCAATGAAGTTGGCGTTGCGCGAATCGAGCAGCAGATTGTCCGGATTGAAGCGCTTGTCGCCGGCATCGAACCACTTGTTTGGCCCGACCACACTGAGGTTGTTGATATGCAGGTAATCCGGGTTGTCGCTGGCGCGCACCCGTTTCAATTGCTCGGGGGTAAAGCCGAATTCGTTGAGGTGCTCTGAGGCCAGCCACTGCCATTTCACCTCACCGCCGGGGCTGACTTCATAGATCGCATCATCAATCACCTCAGGCGCTTTGAAGCCTTTGATCGTGTGCACCTTGTTCGCCAGCACCACCGTGTTGCCGTTGCTCAAACGGCGCTGATCATGGTGCTGTTGCGCCGCACCACCGGGCGCCTTGTCGCCCCACTGCCAGACCACTTTGCCGTTCCAGTCGAGCTCGCCAACACTCTGGTTGCCCAGCCCGTTGCCGGCCGAACCGAGTTTGCCCGGCTCCTTCGCACTCAGTTGCAGCAGCACATGCCCGCGCTCACCGCCAACCAGTTTCGGGTCGATGATGGCCGACGGAAAACCTTCCTGGGGCCAGGTTTTCACCTCATTGCCATTCATGTCGATCAGGTGCGTCTGCTTGTCGGCGCCACTGAAGATCACGTACTGATTGAACGCCTTGTCCGGGTCGTACCGGGTCACTCCGGTCGGGTACACGCTGGGCGCGGCGAACGCGCCGGCACTGAAGACCGCGCCTGACAGCAATACCGGTAAAGCGGTTTTGATGCGCAACATTGTGCAGCTCCTTGAATGACGGATCAGAAGTCGTAGCGACCGGTAACCCCAAGGGTGCGCGGTGTGCCGAGCAAGCCTTCATAGCCGCCGTTGCCGCCGGTCCACAGGGTTGTGTAATAGGTCTTGTCGAAGGCGTTTTTCAGCCACAGCGAAACGTCCCACTGGCCCTGGTTGAAGTCGCCGCGCAGACCGGTGGAAAAGTTGACCACCGCGTAGCTCGGGATCTGCCCGTAGTCGGAATCCTCGACCGTGCCCACCGCCTTGGAGCGGAACGCGTAGCTGGCAGTGACGTAGGGTTCGAAACCGTTAGCCAGGTTCCACTTATATTCGCCGTTGGCGTTGCCGATCCATTTCGACGCGCCGACCACTTGATGCCCGGTAAGGTCGCAGGAGGCCGGAGCGCCCGGTGCGAGACTGACTTCCGGCGGGCACGGCGCATCTTTGTAGGAGAGATAGCTGACGTCGTTGTACGAGCCGTTGATGTTCAGGGTCAGGCCGCGCAGCGGGATCACGGTGCTTTCGAATTCGACGCCGCGCGACCGGACCGAGCCGGCGTTGGTCAGGTATTGCACGCGGTTGTCGGCGTCATAGGCGTTGGTCTGGTAAGCGTTGACCTGGGTCCAGAATACGTTGGCGTTGAGCTGCAAACGGTGATCCCACAGTGTGCTCTTGAACCCGAGTTCGGCGTTGTTCGCGCGTTCGGTGCCAATCAGCAACGACTCGGCCCCGGCCGTTGGCGCCGAGCCCACCGCCAGGTTGACCCCGCCGGATTTCTCGCCGTGGGAGAGCGTGGCATAGCCCAGCACGTCGTCGGTGATGCGGTAACTGAGGTTGAGCAGACCGGACGGGC
>NZ_QAIU01000242.1:7814-14457 GCF_003061205.1 Pseudomonas sp. HMWF006 | reverse complement strand
CCGCCGAGCGGTGCATCACGGGTGACCCAGGCGGATTTCTCTTCGTAAGTGCCGCGTACCCCGGCGGTGAAATCCAGGCGCTCGGTCAGATGCCAGGTGCCTTGGGCAAACAGCGCAAAACTGTCGGTCTTGATATGGCCGTTGCCGATGCTGGTGACATTGGCCAGCGCTCCGCGCGGCGTGCCATTCCAGATGTCGGCCTGAGGGCCGTAATAGGCGAAGGATTTGTTGTCCAGGTCCGAGCCAAAGTAATAAGCACCGACCACGTAATCGAAGAACTCGCCCTTGGGCGAGGCCAGACGAAATTCCTGCGAATACTGTTTGTCTTCCACCGAAACCCCGGCGTTGTAACTCGCCGGCACGTTGAGGCCATCGTCGTTACGCGGGGTGAAATTCCAGAAGCGATAGGCGCTGATCGAGGTCAGCGTGAAGTCGCTCGGCAAGGTCCAGTTGGCTTCAACCGAGGTGCCGCCCTGATGCACGGTGACGTGCTGGTCATTGTCCAGATTCACCTTGCGGTGCGCACCGTTGACCAGCGTCGCGCCCGCCGCATTGGCCCGCGCCTGATAGAGATTGACGCCGTTGATGGTCGGCCCGGTGTTGTACAACACGCGGGTGCCGGCGCTGGAATCCTCTTCGTTGTAGTCACCGATCCAGCGCAGATTGAAATCGTCATTGGGCTTGAACAGCAACTGTGCACGGAAGCCGTCGCGCGAGCCGCCATTCAGATCATGGCCGTCGTATTCGTTCTTGATATCGCCGTCGCTGCGCGTGCGGTAGGCCGAAAAGCGTCCGGCCAGTTGATCGTTAAGCGGCCCGGAAATCGTGCCCTTGGTCTGGAAATAACCGCCCTCGCCCACCGAGGTTTCGATGCTGCGCTCCGGCGTGAACGTCGGGGCGCGGGTGCTGATATTGATCACCCCGGCGGTGGTGTTTTTGCCGAACAGCGTGCCCTGCGGTCCGCGCAGGACTTCCAGCTGTTCGATGTCCATCAAATCGAACACCGCCATCCCCGGGCGCCCCAGATAAACGTTGTCGATGTACAGCCCGACGCTGCCTTCCAGGCCGTCACTGGCCGGGTTGTTGCCCAGGCCCCGAATCGACACGCTGGACTGGCGTGCGTGCATGTAGGCGACGTTGACGCTGGGCACCAGTTGCTGCAAATCCTGAATCCGGTAGACCCGCTGTGTCTCCAGATTCTGGCCGCTGACCACGCTCATCGGCGTCGGCACATCCTGCGAGCTTTCTTCGCGGCGGCGAGTGGTGACGGTCACGGTTTCCAGCTGCGAACTGTTGACGACCGGCTTGTCGGCCGGAGCCGGCGACGGGGTTTGCGTCTCGGCGGCGTAACCATGAGTCCAGCTCGCACTCCCTGCCAGCAGCAGGGCCAGAGGCAGGCGCTTGAGCCGTCGTGGTGTTAAGGGTGACGCAAGGTTCAACGGACTCATGGCGCGGCTCCTGGTCAAAAAACACACAGACATCTTCAGCGCTGCATATTCTTTTAAGTTATTTATTTATGGATTTACAAATATTTACTGCATAAGAGATTGCCTTTATAAGGAGTCGCCCTAATGCATATCCAATGCATTTCCCGGATATTTTTTATGTGAAAAATGCATATCGACTTGCGCCAGCTCCGCCACTTCATCGCCCTCGCCGAACAACGCAGCTTCGTCGCTGGCGCGCAGGCGGTGAACCTGTCGCAGTCGGCGTTCAGCCGCAGCATTCAGGCGCTGGAACACAGCGTTGGCTGCCAGTTGGTTGATCGCGGGCGCAAGGATCTGCCACCAACCAAACAGGGCCAGGTGCTGCTCGAACATGCGCGGCGACTGGTCAGCGGCGCGCAGCAGATGGCCAACGAGATCAGTCAGTTCAATGGGCTGGAGGCGGGGGAATTGCGCTTCGGTTGCGGGCCGGCGCCGGCAGCCGGATTGATCCCGCGCGCGATCGGCGCATTCATCGGGCGCTACCCGAAGGCGCGAGTACAGTTTCAAGTCGATGACTGGCAGAGCCTGAGCAAACGCCTGCTCAGCGAGGAGTTCGAATTCTTCGTCGCCGACACCCGGCACTTCGAGGCCGACCCGGACTACCTCACCTACCGATTGCGTCCGCGCAAATGGCATTTCTGTTGTCGTGCGGGGCATCCGCTGGCCGCTTTGGAACGGGTCACGGCCGAGCAACTGATGAGTTATCCACTGGCAGTGAGCATCCGCCCGCCAAACCTGCGCAAGGTCATCGTCGACCTCAGCGGTCGCCCGGATTTCACGCCGAATGTGGAGTGTGAAAACAGTGCGAGTCTGCTGAGTGTGGTGCTGCGTTCGGAGGCGATCGGGATTGTCGGCGCGTACTCTGATGCGCTGCATCAGGCCAAGGGTGAACTGGTGTGTTTGCGTATTGAAGGCTTGGCCGATGATCTTGAAGAGTTGTACACCCGCTACGGGATTGTCAGCCGCGCGGGGTATCGGTTGTCGCCGCTGGCGGAGGCGATGATTGAGCAGATCAAGGCGGTTGATGCGGTGGATGAGGAGGTGTGTTCGCTGGATCGACTCGCTGTCTGATCCACCGCTATCGCTGGCAAGCCAGCTCCCACACGTTCCGGGTGTTCACATCATTTGTATCTGGCGCAAATCCTGTGGGAGCTGGCTTGCCAGCGATAGCGTCGCCACTCGCACCGATGCATCCACTGCATAAAACCCATTCCCCAAATGCACTTGCCGAACACCCCCACCGAAAGCGACAACCCTTGCCTGTCTCTCTGACCGGTGAACCCCATGTCCAACCCGCAAAACTCCGTGCGCAACGTGCTGTACATCATGTGCGATCAACTGCGCCGCGATTACCTGTCCTGCTACGGCCACCCGCATCTGCACACGCCGAACATTGATCGACTGGCCGCCGCCGGCGTGCGTTTCGGCCGCGCCTACACCCAAGGCACGATCTGCGGGCCGTCGAGAATGTCGGCCTACACCGGGCGTTACGTCAGCAGCCATCAAGTGGCGTGGAACGCGGTGCCGCTGCCGCTGGAGGAACTGACCATCGGCGACTACCTGCGCCCCCACGGCATCCGTACCGCGCTGGTCGGCAAGACCCACGCCACGGCCAATGTCGATGCCTTGCAGCGTCTGGCGATCAACCCCGACAGTGCGCAGGCCGAGGCGCTCAACGAGGTCGGCTTCGAACCGTACTTTCGCCACGACGGGATCTTCCCCGACGACCCGCTGTTCGACGACAAACGCGAATCCGCGCCTTACACCCATTACCTGCGCGAGCAGGGTTTCGACGGGCGCAACCCCTGGCACGACTGGGCCAATGCCGCCGAAGGCGAGCACGGCGAAATCCTCAGCGGCTGGAAAATGCGTCATGCGAATTTGCCAGCACGAATTCCCGAGCAACACTCAGAGACTGTCTACACTACAAATCGAGCGATCGACTTCATCACCGAACAAGGTGAGAAATCGTGGTGTTTACACCTCTCCTACATCAAACCGCACTGGCCCTATATCGTACCGGCGCCATACCACGCCTTGTACAGTACGAAATCGGTTCTCGACGCGGTCCGCGCAACGCCCTCCGAAGCCAGCAAACACCCCGTATACACGGCGTTCCGCCAGCATGAGGAAAGCCTCAACTTCTCTCGCGATTCAGTACGATTGACTGTAATCCCCACCTACATGGGCCTGATCAAGCAAGTGGATGATCAGCTCGGGCGGCTGTTTGATTTCCTGCAGAGCAATGGACGTTGGGATGACACCTTGATCGTGTTCACCAGCGATCACGGCGACTTTCTCGGCGATCACTGGTTGGGCGAGAAGGAGTTTTTGCTGGAACAAGCGGTGGGCGTGCCACTGATCGTGCGTGACCCGCGCGCGGCGGCAGATGCCACGCGGGGAACGGTGGAGGAGCGACTGGCGGAAACCATCGACGCATTGCCGACGTTTTTGCACGCACTGGGCTTGCCGGGGGCCGAGCATCGGCTGGAAGGACGCTCGCTGATCCCGTTGTTGCACGGTGAAAATCCTGAGTGGCGCCGCTATGCCATCAGCGAATACGACTATGCCTTCCAGGCGCCGGCGCGCGAGCGTCTCGGCCAGCCGATCGACCGCTGCCGCATGACCATGGTGCGCAGCGAGCGCTGGAAATACCTGGCGTACGATGGCTTCCGGCCACAGTTGTTTGATCTGCTGAACGATCCGCAGGAGCTGCGTGATTTGGGTGAAGATCCGGCATTCGCGGCGGTGCGCGAGGAGCATGCGGGGTATTTGTTTGAGTGGGTGCGGGGGTTGAAGCGGCGGACCACGATCAGTCATCAGGAGATTGATTGGCGCGGGCAGCGGTTTCGCTATGGCGAGCCGGAGACAGAGAAGGTTGTTCAGATTGGGGTTTGGTAGCTTTAAGAGCCCCTCACCCTAACCCTCTCCCAGAGGGAGAGGGGACTGACCGAGTTGTTTTTTAGCTATACGCCGACCTGAAATATCAAGGTTGAACTCAGGCTCGAAAAGCCCCCAATCGGCGCCCTCTCCTTCTGGGAGAGGGCTGGGCGGGCGGCGTTCCGATGAGGGGTTTTTGATCTTCAATCACGACCCTTGATGGTCTGGCTACGCTGCCCAGAAGCCCCAATCGGCACCTCACCTTTCAACGTCACCCGCCGCACCACCCGATCCTGAGTCCCGTAATCATCAATCGCATAATGCTGCGTCGAGCGGTTATCCCAGATCGCCACATCGCCGGCCTTCCAGCGCCAGCGCACGGTGTTTTCCTGACGGATCACATGGCTCTGCAACAGGCCGAACAGATGCGCCGAATCCGCCTGCGAGTAACCCTTGATGCGCTTGACGAAATGCCCCAGCAGCAAGCTCTTCTCGCCGCTGATCGGGTGCACACGCACCACCGGGTGCTCGGTCTCGTAGACCGTCGAGGTGAAAACCTTGCGATAGCGCTCGAGCTTCTCCGCCGAGACGTCAGGCTTGGCCCCGGCGTAGTCGTATTCGTTGCTGTGCACGGCGACCAGTTTGTCCGCCAGCTCACGCAGCTCGGTGGGCAGTTCGTTGTACGCGGTCGCGGTGTTGGCCCACAGGGTGTCGCCACCGAAGGCCGGGGCCACCACCGAACGCAGGATCGAGGCTTTCGGGTAGGCGTCGACGAAGGTCACGTCGGTGTGCCAGGAGTTGGCGCGCTGGCCCTCGGCACCGTCCAGTTCCAGCAGGTAACGCGTGCCCTCACGCACCGGCACGGTCGGGTGCGCCACGGGTTCGCCGAGCAGATGGGCGAAGGCTTCCTGGCGCTGATCGTCGAGTTGGGTCTGCTCGCGGAAGAACACGACCTTGTACTGGATCAGCGCCTGCTGAATGGCTTCGATCGTGGCAGCGTCCAGTTCACCGGACAGGTGCACGCCGCGAATTTCGGCGCCGATACGACCGGCCACCGGATGGATTTCCAGCGCGTGGACAGCGGGTTTTACAGCGAGTGCGGCATTGCTCATGGGTAGACCCTCATCGACTGCTTGCGGTTGGGCGGCAGCGAAACATCGCTCTATCTATATTCCATTTACATCTAATAGATATTCACATGCTTCGTTGACGGAATAAGAGCTTGCATTTAAAACCTCAAGCAACCCTCGTCGCAAATGCCTTCGAGCTATTTTTAGGATGCCGGAAAAGCATATGGATCTTCGCCAGTTGCGCTACTTCATCGCCCTCAACGAACACCGCAGTTTTGTCCGTGCGGCGGATGCGATGGGCATCACCCAACCAGCGTTCAGCCGCAGCATTCAAGGGCTGGAGCAGGAGTTCGGCTGCGTGCTGGTGGATCGCGGCAACAAGGATCTGCGCCCCACGCCCGAGGGTCAGGTGGTGCTGCAACACGCCCTGAGCCTGGTGCAAGGTGCAGCGCTGCTCAGCGCCGAAGTGACGCAGATGACCAAGCTTGATGCCGGTGAAGTGCACTTCGGTTGCGGCCCGGCGCCGGCAGTGAAACTGGTGCCGGATGCAGTGGCGCAATTCATCAACGCGCACCCGAAAGTGCGCACCTGTTTTCAGGTGGACAACTGGGAAAAACTCAGCCGTGCGCTGAGCCGCGAGGAGATCGAATTCTTTATCGCCGACATCCGTCATTTCGAAGCCGATCCGAACTTCCAGACCCAGGCCCTGACGCCCAAGCGCGGGGTGTTTTTCTGCCGGCCGGGGCACCCGTTGCTGGCCAAGGAAAGCCTGTCGACCAACGACATGTTCGACTACCCGCTGGCGACCACACTGATCCCGCCGGGGATCCGCAAACTGCTGGCGAACCTCAGCGGCCGGATCGATTTTTCCCCGACCATCGAGACCGAGCATTTTCCGGCGCTGGTGAAAGTGGTGCTGCAATCGAATGCAATTGGCGTGGGTACGGAAGAGGCGTTCGTCGAGGACATCGCCAAGGGTTCGCTGGTGTTATTGCAGTGGCGCAATCTGCCGCAAAACCTGGAGAGCATGAATGCGCGCTGCGGGATTGTCAGTCGCACCGGGTTCCGGTTGTCGCCGGCAGCAAGAGCGATGATCGAGACGCTGGTGGCGGTGGATAAACAGGAGATCAGCGTCGCGGTTTGAGGGTCATTCCCACGCGCTGCGCGGGAATGACCGCATGACTCAGAGCTTCGCGGCCGCCAGCT
>NZ_QAIU01000242.1:0-7800 GCF_003061205.1 Pseudomonas sp. HMWF006 | reverse complement strand
CAGTTGCACGTAAGCGTCCTTGTTGCTGTCCTGAGTCAGCCACTCCACTGCCTGCTGCTGCGCCTTGAGCAGCTTCGCCACGGCTTCCGGATGTCCGTCGACAAACTTGCCGGTGCCCACCAGCACCGACTGCACACTGCCGGCGCCACCGAGGTCCTTGGTGTTCAATGGCAGCTCAGCCAGGCCTTTAGCCTGCAATGCGGTCAGCCCGGAGCTGCCCCACGACGCATCGATCTGCTTCGCCGCCAGCGCCGCAACCGCTGCGTTGAAATCGAGGTTGATCACCTTCACGTCCTTCTCGCTCAGGCCCACGCTGGCCAGCGCCGCATCGAACGACAACTGGGTCGCAGTGCCCCGGAAGATCGCCACGCGCTTGCCTTTGAGATCCTGCAGCGTCTTGATCCCCGAACCCGGCACCACGCCCAGGTATTGCTTCACACCCCGGGCGCTGGCGCTGAGCAGGCGCGTATCCAGTCCGTTGGATTTGCCGATGATGGCCGCCAGGTCTCCGAGGTAGGCCAGGTCCACTTGGCCATTGGCGAACGCCTCGTTGATCACAGGTCCGGCGCCCTTGAAGAAGCTCCACTGAATCTTGATGCCCTGATCGGCGAAGGCCTTTTCGAAGATCTGCTGATCGCGCAGCACGTCCACGATGCCCCCGCCGCTGTGCTGGGTGCCGGCGCTCAGATCAGGCACGGCAATCCTGATTTCCTTGAGCTCGTCGGCCTGGGCAGCGAACGCCAGCAGACCCGCCAGTGCCGGCGCGGCAAACAGACTGATGACACGTTTGAAGGGAAGGTTCATGGGTGCGGCTCCTGATCACGACGGCATTGAGGAGCCGAAAGTAGGCGCAATCCGCATCAGCGCTTAAATACTTAAAAAGCACATTTTTATAACTTTTCACACTAAGCCAGCAAAGTCGGGACATGCAGAGCGGTATGCATGGAGAGCATCGAAAATATTCTTCGAATGCATTGGATGCGTGCAGGGCTGGAGGCCTTAAATGGCGCTGCTTATCTCCAAAATGATTATTTTCTAACTCGCTTATAACTATTGGTTTTTAGCTAATTCCGCTGACTCGATCCAACCCGACAACGGAGGTCACCATGGCCCGTGAATCCCTGCTCAGCCTGCCACTGGCCGCACCGCCGTTGAAAAGCCGGCGTACCTGGCCAAGCCTGAGCCACCGCGTTTTACCCTGGATATTACCGCTCGGACTGTTCGCCCTGTGGTGGCTGGCGGCGCGCAATCAATGGATGAGCGAACAGATTCTGCCGGCGCCATCGCTGGTGTGGAACAGCGCGATCGAGTTGTCCCAGGGCGAGTTATGGAGCCATTTGTGGATCAGTCTGCAACGGTTGTTCTGGGGCCTGCTGGCGGGCGTTACCGCCGGCGCGGTACTCGGTGCGGCGCTGGGTTTCAGCCGTCGTCTCGAACGCCTGATCTTCCCGACTTTCGCCGGCCTGGCACAGGTGCCGACACTGGCGTGGATTCCGCTGTTCATGGTGTTTTTCGGCATCGGCGAAGTACTGAAACTGGTGGTGCTGATCAAGGCCATCGTGGTCCCCGTAACCCTGCACACACTGGTGGGCGTGCGTGATGCGCAACCGAAACTGCGCGAAGCCGCCGCCGTCTTGCGCCTGCCGCCGTACCTGCTGATCCGGCGCCTGGTGCTGCCCGCTGCACTGCCGGCGTTCATGGCCGGTGTGCGCCTGGCCCTGGCCGCTGGCTGGACTTCCTTGCTGGCAGTGGAGTTGCTGGCCTCCAGCGAAGGCATCGGCTATCTGATGGTCTGGGCGCGGCAACTGTTCATGCTCGACATCGTGTTCGTCTGCATTGTGGTCATCGGGGTGCTCGGGGTTGCGATGGATCGCGGTATCGGCTGGCTCGACCGCAAACTGGTGCACTGGCCGCACCCGGCTACCGCCGAAATCCGCCGTGGCCCGCGCTATGAAGGATGGCAGCGGCTGCAACCGTGGCTGTTGCCGCTGGGCCTGATCGGCTTGTGGCAAGTGGCGAGCGATCAGCAATGGGTCGATGCGAATATTCTGGTCAGCCCGTTGGCGGTGCTGGAAACGACCAGAAACGGTCTGTTCGACGGCACGCTGATCAGCGGCATGGCCTTGAGTCTCGGCCGCACCGTAGGCGGTTTGTTGTTGGGTGGCGGACTGGGTTTCGCCCTCGGCCTGCTGTTGGGCCTGTCGCGCACCAGCGAACGGCTACTCGGCCCAACCCTCGCCGCCATTCGCCAGATCGCGATTTTCGCCTGGGTGCCGCTGCTCACCGCGTGGTTCGGCCTCGGTGAACTGGCGAAGTGGGTGTTCGTTGCCCTCGCCGCGTTTTTCCCACTGTTCATCGCCACCCACCGCAGCGTCGCCAACCTTTCGCCGCAACTCGACGAAGCCGCCCAAGTACTGCGCCTGAGCCTCGGCCAGCGCCTGCGCCGCCTGGTATTGCCGGGCGCAGCACCGGGGATATTCGCCGGGCTCAGGCTGAGCCTGATCTACGCCTGGCTCGGCACCATCGGCGCCGAATATTTCATGCCGTCGAACGGTGGCATCGGCAGCCAGATGATCGGCGCGCAACAGTTGCTGCGCATGGACCTGATCATGGCCGGGATGCTGCTGGTCGGCCTCACCGGCGCCCTGCTCAACCTCATCGGCCAACGCCTGGAAATTCGCGCCACTCGCTGGAGACACGCATGAACGCACCGATTGTCAGCTTCACCCACGTAGGCAAATCCTTCGACGTCGACGGTTTCGAACTGGAGGCGATTCGTGAATTCAACCTGGACATCGCCGAGGGCGAGTTTGTCGCCATCGTCGGTTCCAGCGGCTGCGGCAAATCCACCTTGCTGCGCTTGCTGGTCGGCCTCGACACGCAATTTCGCGGGCAGATTACGGTGGATGGCAAAGCCGTCAGCGGCATCGGCGGCGAACGCGGCATCGTCTTTCAGGAGCACCGTTTGTTTCCGTGGCTGACGGTGGCCGACAACATCGCACTCGGCCTGGTCAACGAACCCTTGAGCGCCGCCGAAAAGCAGCAGCGCATCAACGATTTCATCGAGCTGGTCGGCCTGCGCGACTTTACTCGCGCCTATCCGCACCAGCTCTCCGGCGGCATGGCCCAGCGCGTGGCGATTGCTCGCGGGTTGGTTGCCAGCCCACGGATTCTGCTGCTCGACGAGCCTTTCGGCGCCCTCGATGCACTGACTCGCCAACAGATGCAGGACGAGCTGCTGGCGATTCGTGACCGGGCGAAAATCACCACGATTCTGGTCACCCACGACGTCGAAGAAGCGATCTTTCTCGCCGACCGCGTGGTGGTGATGGAACCGCGCCCGGGACGGATCAAGCAAGTGGTCGACATTGCCCTGCCGCATCCGCGCCAGCGCAGCAGTTTCGACTTCCATCAGTTGCGTGAAGAGCTGCTGCACGAACTGACCAGTGACGACCATTACCAACCGAGCCTGCCGGTGCAGATCCGCGATCTGCCGCTGTCGTTCATTGCCTGCTGAGAGGAGCTTTTCGATGCCGCAACGCCCCAACTTTCTGGTGATCCTGGCCGACGATCTCGGCTTCTCCGACCTCGGCGCCTTCGGTGGCGAAATCGCCACGCCGAACCTCGATGCCCTGGCCAACAACGGCCTGCGTCTGACCGACTTCCACACCGCACCGACCTGCTCGCCAACCCGTTCGATGCTGTTGACCGGCACCGACCACCACATCGCCGGCATCGGCACCATGGCCGAGACCCTGACCCCGGAGCTGATCGGCAAGCCGGGTTACGAGGGCTACTTGAATGACCGCGTCGTCGCCCTGCCCGAGTTGCTGCGCGAGGCCGGTTACCAGACATTGATGAGCGGTAAATGGCACCTGGGCCTGAAGGCTGAGCAAGCACCGCAGGCGCGGGGTTTCGAGCGGTCGTTCTCGCTGTTACCGGGAGCGGCCAACCACTATGGTTTCGAGCCGACTTACGACGAGCACACCCCGGGCCTGCTGAAGTCGACCCCGGCGCTGTACATCGAGGACGACACCTTCCTCGACGAATTGCCCAAGGATTTCTATTCGTCCGATGCCTTCGGCGACAAGCTGCTGCAGTACCTCAAGGAGCGCGATCAGAGCCGGCCGTTCTTCGCTTATCTACCGTTTTCCGCACCGCACTGGCCGTTGCAGGCGCCGGCTGACATCGTCGAAAAATACCGTGGCCGTTACGACGCCGGTCCCGAGGTGCTGCGTCTGGAACGCCTGGAAAAACTCAAGGCACTGGGCCTGATCGAACCCGACGTTGAACCACACCCGCTGATCCAGCTGAGCGCGCAGTGGGATGCACTGAGCGATGAGCAACGACAGATTTCCGCACGGGCGATGGAGGTCTATGCGGCAATGGTCGAGCGCATGGACTGGAACATCGGCCGGGTGGTCGATTACCTGCGCCAGCAGGGGCAACTCGACAATACCTTCATCCTGTTCATGTCCGACAACGGTGCCGAAGGGGCGCTGCTGGAAGCCTTCCCCAAGTTCGGCCCGGAGTTGATGACCTATCTGAACCAGCACTACGACAACAGCCTCGACAATATTGGCCGGGCCAATTCCTACGTCTGGTACGGACCGAACTGGGCGCAGGTGGCGACGGCGCCGTCGCGACTGTTCAAGGCCTTTACCACCGAGGGCGGGATTCGTGTGCCGGCGCTGCTGCACTACCCGCAACTGCCGATCAAAGGGCAGATCAGCCATGGCTTTGGCACGGTGATGGACATCACCCCGACCATTCTCGATCTGGCTGGCGTGCGCCATCCGGGCAAGCAATGGCACGGCAAACCGGTGGCGCCGTTGCGGGGTAAATCGTGGCTGGGCTTTTTGTCCGGCGAGACGGCGCAGGTGCATGACGAACACACCGTCACCGGTTGGGAATTGTTCGGGCGGCGGGCGATTCGCCAGGGGTCGTGGAAAGCAGTGTGGATCCCCGGTCCGGTGGGGCCGGCCACCTGGCAGTTGTATGATCTGGCCAGTGATCCGGGGGAGATTCATGATCTGGCGTTGAGTCAGCCGGACAAGCTCAGCGCGTTGATCGGGCATTGGCAGCAGTATGTGGAGGAGACCGGGGTGATCTTGAGTGCTTCGCCGTTTCAGCCGGATTGAGGGGAAGATCAAAAACCCCTCATCGGAACGCCGCCCGCCCCGCCCTCTCCCAGAGGGAGAGGGAGCTGAGCGAGGTGTCTTACGTTAAATATCAACCTGTGAAAATGAGTCGATTATGGATTCACCGAAGCACTTTCACGTCGGCGTAACTCTTCGATATCCCCCAATCGGTCCCCTCTCCCTCTGGGAGAGGGTGAGGGCAGCTTGTCAGGCCTCCACCGCCTCCCCAGACACCGCGATTTCATCCCGACGAACAAACCGGTTCGCCCGCCCGAACGTGCCGAAATCATTGAACCGCACCCCCATCTCGCGCATCACTTTGTGCGCCACCGGCACGGTCATCTGGCGAATGTAGAAAGGCTCTTTCACCACAAAATGGTGGATCCCGTGACTGCTGCCGAAGTTGAAGCAGAACGCCTGCAACGGCCACAGCCACCACGGGTTCAACACCTGGCATTGCTGCAGCACATTGCCCGGCTCGACATCACCGTAGTAATGCATGTTCGAACTGATGAAGTGCAGGCAAAACGTGCGCAGCACGTTCGGGCCGATGATCACCACGGCCGCGATGTCGATCACCTGCATCACCGATAGCGTAGTCGCCGACCACTCGATCGGCGCCCCCATGAGGTAGGCGACGCCATTCGCCGCGTGGAAGCCGAGAAACACGTACCACGCGCCCCAATGCACCAGCGCCAGCGGCGCGTAGACCTTCAACGAGCGTTTGATGATGCTGATTTTGTGCGCCCGGGTTTTCGCCCGCAGCATACGAATGAACGCCGACATTACGTTGTCGCCGACCATCAGCAGCCGCGCGAAACCCCACGGTTCGCCGTTGGTGATCGCGCGTTCTTCCATGTCGGTTTCGGTGCCGGACACCTTGTGATGGTTGAGGTGCAGATGACGGCGAATCCACGGGTTGATGGTGCTCGGCCGCGCCAGCCACACCAGACCCATCATCAGGTTGTGCGGCACGCGTTGTTTGCGGAAATACATGCTGTGGATCAGGTCGTGTTCCAGTTCATGGGTCAAGGACGCCAAAAACGCGTTGAGCAGCAGGCACACCGACCACGCCATGTGACCCGTGATGTACAGCGCCGCCGAACCGATCATCCCCGCCAGAGCAAAGGCCAGAATGCCAGCGCCGAGGGCGTCCTGATGCCGGAGAATCGGGTAGCGCTCACGCAGTTCGACGCCTTTGGCCAGCACCACTTCGCGAATATGCGCTGATCGCTGGGCAGCATTGTGTCGCTGGGGACTTGCAGAAGTACGGTCCATGCTTCCATCCTCTGGTTATTGATGTTCGCATCCTGCCCTGCGCGGTTGCAGAACACGCTAGCCGAGAACGCCAACCTGTTGACCGGAAGCGCCAATCAGCATGAAGGAACCGACCTCCCTCGCCAGTTGGACCCGTGCCTTGCGCAAGCAACTCGATGCGCTGGGCCTGGACAGCATTGCCCTGTGCCAGCAGGCCGGCCTCGATCCGCAGCTGATGGACGACCCGAATGCGCGTTATCCGCTGTCCGGCACCACGCGCCTGTGGGAACTGGCGGTGCAGGCCAGCGGCGATCCGGCGATCGGTCTGCGGGTGTCGCGCTTCGTCAGCCCGACCACCTTTCATGCGCTCGGTTATGCGCTGGTGGCCAGCGGCAGCCTGCGCGAGGTGTTCGAGCGCATCGTGCGTTATCACCCGGTGGTCAGCGATGCGCTGGAGCTGGAACTGAGCCGCAGCGACGAGCGTTATCTGTTCCGTCTGAAGATTCCGTCAGGCAATCCGGCGCCGGCCTTCGAAGCCATTGATGCGTTTGCCGCGATTTACGTGCGCACCTGCCGCAATCGCCTGGGCCGCGACTACGCACCGCTTGCGGTGTATCTGCGCCGTCCGGAACCGGTCGACGCGCACCAGTGGCACAAGGTGTTCCGCGCACCGGTGCACTTCTCCTGCGCCGAGGATCGCCTGGAGTTCGCCCTCGCCGACTTCGACAGCCACCTCGACGATGCCAACCCGGAACTGGCCGAACACAACGAAGCGGTACTCGAGCGCACCCTGGCCCAGCTCAAGCCGCTGACCTGGGAGCGCAAGGTGCGCGACGCCATCGAAGAACAACTGCCCGAAGGCGAACCCGGCGCCGAACGCATCGCCCAGGCCTTGCACCTGAGCCTGCGCAGCCTGCAACGGCATCTGGCAGATGAAGGCTGTCGCTTCGACACGCTGCTTAACGAGAGCCGCGAGAATCTCGCGCTGCTGCACCTGCGCGATCCACAGTGTTCGTTGAGTGAAGTGAGTTATCTGTTGGGGTTTGCCGACACCAGCAGTTTCAGCCGGGCGTTCAAGCGCTGGACGGGGATGACGCCGGGGCAGTTTCGTGATCAGTTGCGCTGATTGATCCGAAATGTGGGGTGAATCGACTGGCCTCTTCGCGAGCAAGCTCGCTCCCAGTGATCAAGGTGTGACACAGCTTTTTGTACACCCCAAACCCTGTGGGAGCGGGCTTGCTCGCGAAGAGGCCTGTCAGATCAACTCAAAGCCCAACTCAAACACTGTGCCACTCGCATCACTGCTCACCCGCACCCGCCCGCCATGCAACTGCATGATCGACTGCACGATCGCCCGCTCCCACAGGGTTTGGGGTGTACAAAAAGCTGTGTCACACCTTGA
>NZ_QAIU01000241.1:0-2235 GCF_003061205.1 Pseudomonas sp. HMWF006 | reverse complement strand
TGTATCGACAGACCCTGGATGGCGCGCCTGAGGCGCTGACCTCAGGCGAGTGTCGTTATGGCGATCTGCATTTTGCTTTTGGCCAGGTTCTGGCGGTTGAAGAGTGGCGTGATCAACATCGGCTGGTAGCGATTGATCTGGCTGACGGCACGCGGCATGTGCTGGCTGAGGGCGCGGATTTTTATGCGGCGCCGATCATCAGTGCGGATGGCCGGCGCCTGGCCTGGATCGAGTGGAGCCGCCCGCATCAGCCTTGGACGTCGACGCGGTTGAAGGTGGCTGAGCGTTTGACCGATGGCACATTCGGAGCACCGCAATGCATTGCCGGCGCCGAGATTGAAGAGTCCATTCAACAACCGCGCTTCGATGCCGAAGGTCGCCTGTATTGCCTGACCGATCGCGCTGGATTCTGGCAACCGTGGGTAGAAACTGCCGACGGCTTGAGATCATTGCCCGCTGCGCCGGCCGATCATGCACCCGCGCCGTGGCAACTGGGCGGCTGCACCTGGCGCCCTGTCGAGCGTTCGTTTTTGGCGAGCTGGAGCGAAGGTGGTTTTGGTCGCCTGACCCTTGGCGACGACGACTTCACTGGCGACTACAGCCGCTTCCGTCATCTCGCTTTAGACGCACAATTTATCTACTGCATTGCCGCCTCGCCGATCAGTCCTTCGGCGGTCATCGCCATTGATCGGGCGACGCGCAAAGTGAACGTGTTGGCCGGCGGCGTGGCGCCTTTGCCTGCAGAACGCATCAGCCGCCCGCAAACCCTGCGCTACCCAAGCGGTTCGGGCGAAGCCCACGGGTTCTTTTATCCGGCCATGAGCAGCGAGACAAAACCAGCGCTGGTGGTGTTCATCCACGGCGGACCGACCTCGGCCTGCTACCCGATGCTCGACCCGCGCATTCAGTACTGGACGCAACGCGGCTTCGCCGTTGCCGATCTCAACTATCGCGGCAGCAGCGGCTATGGCCGCGAATACCGTCAGGCGTTGCATCTGAGTTGGGGTGAGGTGGATGTCGAGGATGCCTGCGCGGTGGTGGCGTATCTGGCCAAACAAGGTTTGATCGACGGCGAGCGCGCATTTATCCGCGGAGGCAGCGCCGGGGGCTACACCACGTTGTGCGCGCTGGCGTTTCAACAGGTGTTCCGCGCTGGCGCCAGCCTCTATGGCGTCAGCGACCCGGTGGCACTCGCCCGGGCGACCCACAAGTTCGAAGGTGATTATCTGGACTGGCTGATCGGCGATCCCGAGCAGGACGCCGAACGCTACGCTGCCCGCACACCCTTGCTGCACGCGAGCAACATTCGCGTGCCGGTGATTTTCTTTCAGGGAGAACTGGACGCCGTGGTTGTTCCGCAACAGACCCGCGACATGGTCACGACACTGGAGCAGAACGGCATCCCGGTCGAGGCGCATTATTACCCCGAAGAACGCCACGGCTTCCGCCGCGCCGCCAATCAGGCGCATGCGCTGGAACAGGAGTGGAAGTTTTATCGGCGGGTGATGGGATTGGCGGACTGAGCACCACGCCTGTTTAAAAATAGCGTCGACCCAATCGCGGGCAAGCCCGCTCCCACAGGTTCGCTGGTTTACACATAACTTGTGACCAACCTAAAACACTGGGGGAGCAGGCTTGCCCGCGATAGCTATCTATCTGGCACCGCTGAACTCAGCGCTTGGCGATGATGTACACCGCATGCACGATCCCCGGAATGTAGCCACACAGCGTCAGCAGAATGTTCAGCCAGAACGCCCCGCCGAACCCGACCTGCAGAAACACACCCAGTGGCGGCAACAGAATGGCGATGATGATGCGAATGAAGTCCATGGGTCAGCTCCTGAATGGGGGTTGGCTCACATGAGCCATACAAGCTAATCGACCTTTGCCGCTCGTCAGGGTTCAGTGCTAATCACGGTATCGGTATCCAACTGATAGCTCACCTAAGAATTTGCAGTCCGTGCTTCTGCACGATGCTCAGTAACTTCAGCGCCATGCCGCTGGGGTGTTGGTCTCCCGACTCCCATTGCTTGACTGTCGACGCGCTAGTGTTCAAGTAGCGAGCGAATACCGGCTGGCCCTGCTGGGGCTTTCTAAAAAACCATTCGCAGGACGAACGCTCAAGCACCAACGCTATCTGCAAAACCCGGCCACAAAAAAACGCCCCACGCCAAAAGAATCAGGCGTAGGGCGTGCGTTATACCGCGAGACGGTTCTGGAAATCGGGTAGGAAAC
>NZ_QAIU01000240.1:0-3555 GCF_003061205.1 Pseudomonas sp. HMWF006 | reverse complement strand
CGCAAGTTCAGAAAAGGAATGACCTCATGCAGAGGAAGACACTGGCGTTATTGGCCGCACTGGCCAGCTTTTCCGGGGCCGCGCTGGCGGATGGCATCACAGGCGAAGCAGGACTCGGGGTGGGGTATCAACCGCATGATCCGACCGGCAGCCGTTACGAAACCCGACCGATCCCGTATCTGGATCTGGACTGGGGCGATGTCAGCCTCGGTACCGACGACGGTCTGACCTGGAGCGCCTTGAAAACCAACGGTTTCAGCGCCGGGCCGTACATCAACTACCTCTCCGGGCGCACCGCCAATGGTGAGTTGCGTGGCCTGCGTGATGTGCCCGACATGGCCGAGGCTGGCGGCTTCGTGCAATACGCTCCGGCCGATTTCTGGCGCGTGTTCGCCTTCGTTGGCCAGGCCGCCGGCGGTGGCAGCGGGCAGGGCGGCGTGTTTGGCAAAGTGGGCGGTGAAATCGGCTATCCACTGGGCGGCGGGGTGATTGGCAGCAGCAACCTGACCGCGCATTTTACCGATGCGCAGGGCACCCAGACCTTCTTCGGTGTCAGTGATCGCGAAGCGCAGGCCTCGGGCATCCGCGCGTACAACGCCGGCGGTGGTTTGCAGAACGTGGCGCTGACCCAGAGCTTCGAGTTTGCGCTGGCGCCGCACTGGTCGCTGGTCACCAGCGCGAGCTGGATTCACCTGACCCGCTCGGCGGCCGACAGCAGCATCGTCAAAGCGGTGGGGGATACCAATCAGGGTGAAGTGCAGGCGGCCATCGCCTACAAGTTCGACTGATTGCGCACGCGGGCGAATTGGTCTGCGGTTTGCAGACAGCCATGTCGAATCCATTCCTTCAGGATGTTCTTCATGGCTCGCCCTGCTTATCGTCTGTTGGCCCATTCGTTGTGGGACTTGATCCCCATCGCATTGGGCATTGTCCACTTCGCCTGTGTCCTGTGGCTGGTCTCAGCCTTTCCTCAGCTGTCCTGGTGGGCCTTTGTGCCGCTGGCGCTGGGCTATGCGATCAGCCTGTCGTGGAGCATCAACAGCATTTCCCACAACCAGATCCACAACGCCTACTTCACCCCGGCGTGGCTGAACCGGGCGTTCGATCTGCTGTTGTCGGTGACCATCGGTTTTTCACAAACTCTCTATCGTGATATCCACAACCGGCATCACCGTGGCAACTCGGACCGGCCGGGAGCGGACGGCAAGACGATTGATCCGCTGTCGATTTATCTGCGCGGCAAAAACGGTCAGCCAGAAAATCCCTGGGCCTATACGTTTCTGAGTTTTTTCCGCGACGATCCCACGCCGATCTACGAAGAAATGCGCCGCAAACGGCCGAAGGACGCGCGTTGGGTCAAGGTGGAAATCTATGTGACGGTGGCGTTCTATCTGCTGCTGGCGGTGTACGACTGGCAAGCGGTGCTGGTGCTGCTGCCGTTCTGGTACCTGGGGCAGGCGTTGTCGTCGCTCAACGGTTATTACGAGCATTTTGGCGGCAACCCGGACTTGCCCATCGCGTGGGGCGTGAGTGCCTACAGCCCGCTGTACAACCTGTTGTGGATGAACAACGGCTATCACGCCGAGCACCACTATCGGCCGAAAATGCACTGGACTCAGGTCAAGGCCTATCACCGGCAGATCGCCCGGCAGCAGCAGGAAGCGGGGGTGAAGGAGATTGCATTGGCGCATGGTCTGGGGTTCTTGCTGAACCACCAGAAGCCCGACGCCTGAGCGCTTTGTGCAGGCTGCGATCTTTGTTTTTCAAGATCAAAAAACGCAGCCTGCACGGTCGATTTCAGTGTTCTTCGCCCTCGGCAAGCAGGGCAATCCCGCCCATGATCACCGCCACGCCGACCCAGTGCAGCAGGCTGATCTGCTCGCCAAGCCCCAGCCACGATCCCAGCAGCACGCCGACAAACACCAGCGAACTCAAGGGAAACGCCAGCGACAGGCTGCTGCGGCGCAGAATCAGCATCCAGACAAAAAACGCGCCGATGTAGCAGGCAATCGCCACCCACACGCCGGGCGTCATGACGATGCCTTGCAGCCATTGCAGGCTGAAGTCCATCTGCCCCAACTGATCGCCGCCGACCTTGCTCGCGATCTGTCCGCCACTTTCCAGAATGATCAACAGCGCCCACAGCACGATGGTGCCCAGGCGCCCGTGGAGCCAATGCATTGCGTAGTTCCTTTGCAGTTCCAGGCGCGCTTCAGACATGGCCGGCACACACGAGCATCACGCCCGCCGTAATCACCAGCGTACCCAGCCAGCGGCGCCGGCTGACGGTTTCACCGAGCACCACTTTGCCCGCCAGTACCACGCCGCAATAAGCCAGCGCGGCCGCCGGAAACAGCAGGCTCAGCGGCGCCCGCGACAGGGCACCGAGCCAGACGAAGAACTCGATCGCATAAGCCCCGATCCCGGCCCACAGCAGCGGCGCGTTGAACACCTGGCCCCAGAACACCTGCAGGCGAAAACCACCTTCCAGCGCCGGCAGGCGGTCCAGGCCCAGTTTGAAACAGAGCTGGCCGATCACATCCAGAACAATCGACAAGGCCACCAGCACAATCACGGTAAACGTCATGGAAACAACTCCTCGAACAGCTCGATCAAGGCTTGATTGGTCGCCGAATTGCGCAGGATATCGGCGTCGCTCCAGCGCTCGGCCGGGGGCTGGTCGGTCTTTGCTTCCCAGCGTTTGAGCAGGTTACTGAAGGCCGGGCGTGCGTATTCGCCGCAGATGTCGATGCCGAGGACCCGCTTGCTCGCCGCCAGGGCGCGCAGGGCCTGGAGCATGTGGCTCAGGCGCATGCCGCCCTGATCCCAGTTGGTGGCGGCGTCTTCGCTGGCAAGCACGTCCTTGTCGATGGTGATCCACACTGCCTCGGTCGGCAGGCTGGCGATCATCTTGTCGAGGAACTGGCGCCAGTCGAGTTCCGACAAGTTGTGCCAGTGCAGCATGTTTTCCTGTTGTGCATGCCCGGCGCCGTCGCCGACCCGTCCCCAGACTCTGGAGGGCGCGTGCTGCCACGGAAACAGCTGCAGCACCCCGCGTCTGAGGGCCGCGAGATTGCCGCCCTTCAACTGCGGGTTTTGCAGGTCATCGCTGCACGGGCCGAGCGTGACGATGCGGTGGATGTTCGGCAGTTTCAGCGCCTGATTGACCCACGAGCCGCAGTGCCGACGCGGCGCGAAACGCACCCAGTCGGGGTGATTGTCGAAGTGGATCAGGCTGACCGGCTCGGGCAGGTCGGTGAGAAACGCCGGGGTCAGGTGGTGATAATCACCGGAACCGACGAAGAAGATTTCCGGCGCCGGGCCGCTGTGGCGCGGCCGTTGCTGCAAGCGTTCGGCGAAGCGCCGCCAGGTGCGTTCGCTGGACCAGAGCCGGAGTTTCGGGCCGAGGTCGAGCAGGTCCAGGCGTCTGGCGCGGCCACTGTCGAGCAGTCGCGCAATCGGTGCCTGGGCCGTCAGGCTGTGGTCGAGATCTAAAATGTTCAAGGTTGCTATTCACCCTTGGCAGACCCTGCCAGACACCGGCCTCATCCATCA
>NZ_QAIU01000239.1:0-1890 GCF_003061205.1 Pseudomonas sp. HMWF006 | reverse complement strand
TGGATGTCAGTGGTTTGTATTACTACGGTGCGCGCTACTACGCGCCATGGTTGCAGCGCTGGCTCAGCGCCGATCCGGCGGGAGATGTCGACGGGCTGAATCTGTATGGGTTCGTCGGCAATAACCCGCTGGTCTTCATTGATAACGACGGCACCAGCAAAGACACGCCTGACAATGACCGACAGGACATCGAAGACTACACAAAAGTGCTGGATACCTTGGGAATCGAGATGCAGGCCATGGATGTTCAACTGAACAACCTGTTCAGCAACGGGAGTATCGGAAAACGCTTTGCGGTGAACACTGCCTATCACCTGACAAAAGCGGGTGCGAGTACAAGCGCTGCCGCTCTGGTTTCCAGTATTGCTCCCGGCGTGCCTTTGGTCCCAACGATAGCCAGTACTATCGTGAGTAAAGTTGTGGAGAAGCTGAGTATTTACAAAAACTTCTCGACCCCCATTTTGCCTGACCCTCGGAAAATCAATCCAGAAAGCCTGCATACCGAAGCCACGGTGGGTGTATTGAACCGACCGCTGCAATTCGCCAAAAAATTTGTCATGGGTTACGACCCACGCAGCGGGCAGGGAAGAAAACAAATCGCTTCAGTCGTCACTTCAACAGCACTTGGGCACGTGGGCGTGCCCGCTGCAAGTGACCTGATGGCAATCGCCCAATCAGGGAGCGATGTCGCTGCCGCAGTGGTGGGCCTGCAAGACTCGACCATCGACGATTTAGAGCGAGGTCTCGGCCTGATTATCGACCTCCTGAATCAAGACCGAATTGAAGTCAACGCCGCGTTCGCTCGATTGGAGTTCAACGAATTCTATTCCGAAGGTGTTCTCGGATCATTGAATTACGCCTACGACATGCTCACAAAAAATGTTGGCACCAGCCAGGGCGGGATGATCCGTCGGGATGAGATTCAAGCGCAAATATCGGTACGAATCGCACAAGCCAATCGCAACCTTGAACTGATTGGAAGGTATCGCCAGTACAACGCACAACGAGCAGCCTAGAACACGGGGATCGCAGCCCCCACAACATCCGGGAGCAACGGCAGGCGAAGGGATTACTGGAACCAGCATATGAATACATCACCGCACTTTCGTACGCCCGACCTGTACATCCATGATCCTCGGACCTTGCCGGTGAAGCGTGTGGCGTACTTTCGTCAGGTAGCGGATGGCGTAGTGGAACGTCTTGTTACCTGCCAGCACCACAATGCAGCGGGACAGTTAGCCGAACAGTGGGATCCGCGGCTACCGCGGGCTAACCTCGTCACGTATTACAGCTTGCCCGGCACACCTTTGAAAATCGACAGCGTTGACGCCGGATGGCGTCTGCACCTTGCCGGGATGGCCGGTGAAGTGCTGGATCGCTGGGATGCACGCGGCAGTCATTGGCGCATGCGCTACGACCGTCAGTTACGTGTCGTGGCGGTCGCAGAAAACGACGAGGTGGATGTCGAAATATTTACCTACGCCGATTCCACGGCTGACCCCGGGCACAATCTGCGCGGACAACGGCAGGAACAGACTGATCCGTCAGGCACACTGCGCCTGCCCAGCTACAGCTTGTCCGGTCAGGCACTGGAGCAAACCCGCCGCTTCCATGATGCCGAGGCATTCACCACGCGCCACGCCTTCAGCCCCTTGGGCGCAGCATTGGAGCAAATCGACGCCGCGGGTCACCGGCAACAATGGCGCTACGACCTCTCGGGACAACTCAAACAGGTCCAGCTGCAACTGAAAAATCAAACCACATGGCGGCCGGTACTGCTCGCTGCACAATACAACGCGGCCGCACAGATCGTTGAGCAACGGGCCGGCAATGATGTCACCAGCCAGTGGATCTATGACCCTGCCGATGGCCGTCTGCGAAGACAATCGG